>JBAIWU010000064.1:0-2723 GCA_037917155.1 Candidatus Eiseniibacteriota bacterium | reverse complement strand
GCGGGCGCGGCCAGCAGCGCCGTGACGAGGACCGCCGCTTGCGGGCCCCTGGACCCGAGGCGCGTCCACCAAGGGGGCCGGGAACGCATGCGGGAGTGATCGGCACGCCAGCGGCCGGACGTGAGGCCACGTCGCCGCCGCGCGGGCCCGGGGGTCGGCCGGCGGCGAACGATGGGGCGGCTTTCGGAGCCGCCTGCAGCGCGGGCCGCAAGTGATTGCCCGCGAGCGTGAAAGCGCGGCGTTCGCTTGACACTCGCGCGCGCGCCGGGCGATGCTGCGGATTCGATCATGCGCGTCATCGCGGGGGAGTTCGGCGGCCGGCGGCTGGAGGCCCCAGGGGGCCTGCGGACGAGGCCGACCTCCGACCGCGTCCGCGAGGCGCTGTTCATGTCGCTGGGCGAGCTCTCCGGCCGGCGCGTCGTCGACCTGTACGCGGGCAGCGGCGCGCTGGGCATCGAGGCGCTCTCGCGGGGGGCGGCCTTCGTCGACTTCGTCGACTCCGGCCGGGCCGCGCGCGAGGCGCTGGAGCGCAACCTGGCGTCGCTGGGCATCCGGGAGCGAACGAGGATCTGGCCGCTCGCCCTGCCGCGCGGGCTGTCGCGGCTGGCGGCGGCGCTGCAGGGCGCGGACCTCGTGCTCGCCGACCCGCCCTACGGCGGGGCGGACGCGCGCGCGGTGCTCGAAGCGCTGGGGCGTCCGGGCGTCCTCAAGGACGGCTGTCGCGTGGTCGTGGAGCGGCACCAGAAGGACGACGTACACGAGCGGACCGGCTCGCTGGCGCGCGTGCGCGAGCGGCGCTACGGCGAGACGGTCATCGATTTCTACGAGTACGAAGCGGGCGGCGCGCAGCCGCGGGAGGACGGGCCGGTATGAAGACGACCGAGCGCATCGCGCTGTTCCCGGGCAGCTTCGACCCGTTCACGAACGGGCACCTCGACCTGGCGCGCCGCGCCGCGGCGCTGTTCGACCGCGTCGTGGTGGCCGTCGCGCACCATCCCGCCAAGACGAGCCTCTTCACGCCCGAGGAGCGGGTCGAGCTGATCCGCGCCTCGGCCAGTGCCGGCTCGCGCATCAGCGCGATGTACTTCGCGGGCCTGGTCGTGGACTGCGCGCGGCAGGTGGGCGCGCACACGATCATCCGGGGCCTGCGCGCGGTGAGCGACTTCGAGTTCGAGTTCCAGATGGCGCTGATGAACCGGCGCCTGTCGCCCGGGCTCGAAGTCGTCTTCCTGATGCCGAGCCAGGAGTACACCTACCTCAATTCGACGCTGGTCAAGGAGGTCGCGAAGCACGGCGGCCGCATCACCGGGCTGGTCCCGCCGGTGGTCGAGAGGGCCCTGCTCGCGAAGTACGGGCGCCGCGCGCCGCGCGGCGCAGGGAGAAGGACATGAGCTCGACGATGGATCGCATCCGGCGGATCGCCGGGGCGAAACGCCAGCGGCTGCTGTTCGCCGAGGCGAACGACGAGCGCATCGTGGCGGCCGCGGGGCGGCTCGCACGCGAGCGCCTCGCCGACGTGTCGCTGGTGGGACCGCCCGAGGAGACGCGCGCCACCGCGCGCCGGGCGGACGTGAACCTGAACGGCGTGACGCTGATCGACTCGGGCGCCGCGGAATCGATCGAGCGCACGCGCGCTGCGATCGTCGCCGCGCGGGGCACGCGGGTGACCGCGCCGGACGCGGCCCGGTACGCGACGGACCCGGTGTTCCAGGCCGCGGCGCGCGTGCGCGAGGGACTCGCCGACTGCTACGTCGCGGGCGCGTCCCGGACGACGGCGGACGTGCTGCGCGCGGCGCTGTGGCTGATCGGGCTGCGCCCGGACGTGAAGAGCGTGTCGTCGTTCTTCCTGATGGTCCTGCCCGGCGAGGGCGGGCGCGAGCGCGTGTTCACGTTCGCGGACTGCGCGGTGCTGCCCGACCCGACCCCGGAGCAGCTCGCGGAGATCGCGATCCTGTCGGCCGAGAACCACCGCCGGCTCGTGCAGGAGGTGCCGCACGTGGCGCTGCTGTCGTTCTCGACACGGGGCAGCGCGACGCACCCGCGCGTCGACAGGGTGCGGGCGGCCCTCGAGCTGGCGCGCCAGCGGCGGCCGGACCTGCACGTCGACGGCGAGCTGCAGCTCGACGCGGCGATCGTGCCCTCGATCGGCCAGCGCAAGGCCCCGGACTCGGTCGTGGCCGGGCACGCGAACGTGCTGGTGTTTCCGGACCTCGATGCGGGTAACATCGGGTACAAGCTCGCCCAGCGCCTGGGCGGCGCGGCCGCGATCGGACCGATGCTGCAGGGGCTCGCGAAGCAGGCGAACGACCTGTCGCGCGGCTGCAGCACGCAGGACGTGGTGGACACCGCGACCGTCGCCTGCGCGATGAGCGCGGGCGTGGACTGAACCGGGAGGCGAGGCGATGCCGACGTACGACTACCGCTGCGAGAAGGGGCACGTCTTCGAGCTCTTCCATGGCATCAAGGACGAGACCCCGAAGACCTGCCCGAAGTGCGGCACGCCCGCGAAGCGCGTGCCCGCCGGCGGCGGCGGCCTGCTCTTCAAGGGCTCGGGCTTCCACGTCACCGACTACCGCAGCAAGAGCTACAAGGAGAAGGCCAGGGCGGAGAAGTCGGGCGGGTCGGCCAAGCCCGCGGGCGACGCCTAGGCCCGGGGACGAGTGGCCAACCACCTGGCGTCCGCCCTGTTCTCGTCGCACGGCGCGGGCTGGCCCGATGCGGGC
>JBAIWU010000063.1:0-2295 GCA_037917155.1 Candidatus Eiseniibacteriota bacterium | reverse complement strand
GTTCGCCGCGGGCGCGCCCGCGGCCGACCTACCCGGGGCGGGCGCGCTGCTCGCGGCGGACCTCGATCGCGACGGCCGCGAGGACCTCGTCGTGCTCCAGCGCCCGGCGCGGTGCGCCGCGGTCCTGCGCGGCCGCGGCGACGGCACGTTCGAGGCCGCGGTGACGTTCCCCACGCTCGGCATGCCCGAGGCCGGCGTCATCGCCGACGTGAACCGCGACGGCGCGCCCGACCTCGTCGTCACGCTCCCGGACTCGGGCTCGGTCGGCGTGCTCGCGGGCGACGGCGCGGGCGGCTTCGCGCCGGTCGTCCAGTACGCCATCGGCATGGCCGGGGGCCCGGTCGTCGCGACCGACCTCGACGGCGACGGCTGGGCGGACCTCCTCGCCGGGACGGGCAACTGGCCGTACGCGCTCGCGGTGCTCCGCGGTACCGGCGCGGGAGCGTTCGCGCCGTCCGTGAACCGCGCGACGTCGCAGCCGGTCGCGTGGATCGTCGCGCAGGACGTGGACGCCGACGGGCACGTGGACGTGATCGCCGGCGGCGGCACGTTCCGCGGCCACGGCGACGGCACGCTCGAGGCGCCGATCACGACCCACGTGCCCTATGGCGGGCTCGGCGCGGTCGCGTACGACGCCGACGGCGACGGGCGCACCGACGTGCTCACGGTGGGCGGATCCATCGCGCTGTACGCCGGCAACGGCGACGGCACGTTCGGCACGTACGCCGGCTCGCCGACAGGCGGCGACTGGCCCTCCGCGTCGGCGCTCGGCGACCTCGACGGCGACGGCCTCCTCGATGCCGCCCTGTCGTTGACGAGTGGCTCCGCCGGCGTCATGCGGGGGCAGGGCGACGGGTCGTTCGCGGCGCCGGTCCGATACGCGATGGGGAGCTGGTCCTATCCCTCGGCGGTGGCGATCGGGGACGTCGACGGCAACGGCGCCGCCGACGTCCTCGTGGCCAACCGCGACTCGAACAACGTGTCGCTGCTCCGCGGCAATGGCGCGGGCGGCTTCCTGCCGCGGGTCAATTACCCAGCCGGCGTGAGCCCGAGATCGGTCGCGATCGGCGACGTGAACGGGGACGGCCGCCAGGACCTGCTCGCGGCCAACAGCGGCTCGAACTCGCTGACCGTACTGACGGGCAACGCCGACGGCTCGTTCATGGTGCGGCCGCCCTACCCGATGGGCACCGGGCCCGTCTCCGTGGCGGCCGGCCTGCTCGACACGGATGCGCGCGCCGACGTGGTCGTCGCGAACCAGTTCGCCAGCACGGTGTCCGTCTCGCTGGGCAGGGCGTTCACCGTGCGTCGAGACTACGCGACCGCGGCTTACCCGGTCGCCGTGGCGATCGGCGACCTCGACGGCGATCACGTCGCCGACCTCGTCGTCGCATGCTCGGGCAACGCCCCCTCGCCGTCGGGGCTCACGATCCTGCGCGGCGTGGGCGACGGCACGTTCACGGGGCGCCACGACGTCATCACGACCTTCATGATGCCGAGCGCGGTTGCGCTCGTGGACCTCGACGGGGACGGCCGGCTCGACGTGGTCGCGGGCGGGTCGGGCGCGGTCGCGGTCTACCCGGGCAACGGCGACGGCACGCTCGGCGTGCCGATGCGCTATGGCTGCGGCGGTTCGATCGTCTCGCTGGCCGTGGGGGACCTCGACCGCGACGGGCTTCCGGACCTGGTCGCGACCACGAGCTTCACGACCGACCCGCGGCTCTGGTGGTACCGGCAGCTGCCGCCGGAGGCGCCGACCGCGATCGACGTCGCGCTCGAGCGGAGCGACGCCGCTGCGGATCACGCGACGCTCGTCTGGTACGCCGCGGGCGGCGCCGGGATGGGCGCCACGCTCGAGCGGAGCGCGGGAGGCGACGCCTGGCGCGCGCTCGGCTCGCTGACGGCCGACGGCACGGGGCGATGGACGTACGTCGATCGCGACGTCGTTCCGGGCGGCCGCTACGGCTACCGCCTGGCGATCGCGCACGGCGGGGCGACCGAGGTGCGGGGCGAGACATGGCTCGCCATCCCGGCGTCCGCGCGCTTCGCGCTGCGCGGCCTGCAGCCCAATCCCGCGACGTCGCGCCCCGCGGTGGCGTTCACGCTGCCCGACGCGCGGCCGACGCGGCTGGAGGTGTTCGACGTGCGCGGCGCCCGGCTCGTCGCGCTGGAGGTTGGCGCGCTCGGCGCGGGCGCCCATGTCGTGTCGCTCCCGCCGGCGCGCGCGCTGCCGCCGGGCGTCTACCTCGTGCGGCTGACGCGCGCGGGCGCGGTGCTGTCGGCGCGCGGGACGGT
>JBAIWU010000062.1:0-4958 GCA_037917155.1 Candidatus Eiseniibacteriota bacterium | reverse complement strand
AGCTGCGCCGCCACGCCCAGGCCGACGATGCCGGGCACGTTCTCGGTGCCGCCGCGCCGGCCGCGCTCGTGCCCGGTGCCGCGCTGCAGCGCCTCGAGCGGCGCGCCGCGGCGCACGACCAGCGCCGCCGCGCCCTTGGGGGCGCCGAACTTGTGCCCCGAGATCACGACGTAGTCGGCGCCCAGCTCCTCGACGTCGACCGGCACCTTGCCCGCGGCCTGCACCGCGTCGCAGTGGACGCGCATGCCGCGCGCGCGCGCGCGGGCCGCGAGCCCGGCGACCGGCTGAAGGACGCCGGTCTCGTTGTTCGCGAGCATGAGCGAGACCACGGTCGTGTCCGCGGGCAGCGCGTCGATGGACTCGGGCAGCGTGCGCCCGTCGGCGTCGCAGGGAAGCATCTCGTGCGTCCAGCCGAGCTCGCCGAGCACGTCCGCGGCGCCGTGCACCGCGTGGTGCTCGATCGAGGCGTACGCGACCCGTCGGCCGCGTTCGCGCGTCGCCCAGGCCGCGCCGACGAGCGCGAGGTGGTCGCCCTCGGTGCCGCCGGAGACGAACACGACCTCGTCGGCCCGCGCGTTCACGAGCGCCGCGACCTGCTCGCGCGCCCGCTCGACCGCCGCGCGCACGCGCTGGCCCGCGCGGTGCGCGCTCGAGGGGTTGGCCCCGAGGTCGCGCAGCGCGCCGAGCACGGCATCGGCCACCTCCGGACGCACCGGGGTGGACGCGTTGTGGTCGAGGTAGATCACGGTACGGGGCCTCCGGGATGGGGGCGCGGAAACGGCGCGGGCGTGGCGCGCACGCCGCCGCGCCACGCCCGGCCGGCCGGGCCGAGCGCCCGGCGGGGGCGCCCCGGCGTCACTTGCCCGCGAGGAATTTCTCCAGCACGTCGATCGATTCCTTGGCGCTCACGGCCTCGGGCGAGTCGGGCGCGATCTCGACGACCTTCTTCCACATGCGGATCGCGTCGCGGTAGATGCCGGCGTCCGCGAACGCCACGCCCAGCGTGAAGTAGGCGCAATGCGAGCGCGGGTTCTTCGCGATCATGTCGCGCAGCAGGTTCATCGACTCGTCGTACTTGCCCTGCGCGTACTTGGACGAGGCCATGCGGCAGCCCGCGAGCGTGTCGTTGGGCGCAATCGCGAGCGCCTGCGTGTAGAAGTCCTGGGCCATGTCCGGGTGCCCGACCGCGTCCGCGGCGATGCCCATGTTGACCAGCACCTTGACGTTCTTCGGCTGCACCTGGTTCGCCTTCTGGAAGACGCCCAGCGCCTCCTGCATGCGCTCGCGGTCCATGTACATGACGCCGAGCCGGTAGAGCGTGTCGAAGTGGGTCGAGTCCTTCGCGACGGCGCGCTCGAGCACGGCGAGGCTGTCGACGATCGTCGCCGGGTTCGCGCCGGCCGGCGCGGGCGCCGCCGCGGCGCGGCGCGCGGCGATCGGGAAGCAGGCCACGGTGGCCGCCAGCACGACGAGGGTCAGCGGGAGCAGGCGCTTCACGATCCGTCACCTCCGGTCCGGGTCCAATGCCGCACAAGGAGCGGCGAGAAGGATAGCATGGCGGCGTCGGGGCCGGGCAACCCCCGCGGAGGGCATGACCGAAGCCTGACCCGCGCGTGCATTCCGCGGGCTCAGGCGCCCAGGGCCCGCTCGAGGTCCGCCCACAGGTCGTCGGCGCTCTCGATGCCCGCCGAGACGCGGATGAGGCCCTCGGGGATGCCCGCGCGCGCGCGGCCCTCGCGGCCCAGCACCTGGTGCGACGTGTACGCGGCCAGCGAGCACAGCGACTCGACGCCGCCGAGGCTCGCGCCGTGCTTGACCAGCCGCAGCGCCTGCACGACGCGCAGCGCCGCCTCGGCCCCGCCCTCGACGTCGAACGAGAGCAGCGGCCCGAAGCCGTTGCGCATCTGCCGCGCGGCGATCGCGTGTCCCGGGTGCGAGGGCAGCCCGGGGTAGAACACCTTCGCCACGCGCGGGTGCCGCTCGAGCCGCGTCGCGAGCTCGAGCGCGTTCGCGTTGGCCGCGCGGACGCGCAGCGGCATGGTCTTGAGGCTGCGCTCGACGAGCCACGCCATGGACGGCTCGGCGATCGGCCCGAAGACCTCGCGCGCGCGCTGCACCGGCGCCAGCGCCGCGCTCGAGCCCGCGGCCGAGCCCGCGAGCAGGTCGCTGTGCCCGCCGATCGACTTGGTCGCGCTGTACAGCGTGACGTCGCAGCCCAGCTCGAGCGGCCGCTGGCCGATCGGCGAGGCGATCGTGTTGTCGATCGTCACCGTGCAGCCGCGCGCGTGCCCCAGCGCGGCGGCCTCGGCGATGTCGAACACGACGAGCGTCGGGTTGATGGGCGACTCGAGGTGGAGCAGGCGTGTCTCCGGCCGGAACGCCGCGGCCCAGGTCGCGGGCTGCCGCGCGTCGACGAACGTGTGGCTCCAGCCGAAGCGCTCGGCGCCCCACTTGAGCAGCGCCTGCGTGCCGCCGTAGCAGGGATCGACGCACACGACGTGGTCACCCGACTTCAGCAGCGAAAGGAACACGGTCGAGATCGCCGCCATGCCCGAGGGGAAGAGCAGCGCGGCCTCGGCGCCCTCGAGGTGCGCGAGGCGCTCCTCCGCGGCGTGGATCGTCGGGTGGCCCTTGCGCTGGTAGAACGAGCCGGCCGCGCCACGATGCTGCTCGGCGAGCATGTCCTCGAGGCGCTCGAACGTGAACGTGGCGCTGTGGACGACGGGCGTGCTGACCTCGCCTGTGTGCTCGGGGTGCGGGCCGTGGACGGCGCGGGTCTCGAGCGCGCTGGGGCGCTCCGGGTCGGGGCTGGACACGATGGCGTCCTCGGGAGGTGGCGGTCGGTCGCGGCCGTGGGGTACGGTCGGCCCATTCTAGGGCCATCGGGGAGAACCGTGAATCCTTCTTCCGTCCGCCGGATCGCCGTCATCCGGCCGCGCTTCCTGGGCGACGTGTGCCTGACGCTGCCGCTGCTGGAAGCCGCGCGGGCCGCGTGCCCCGGCGCGCGCGTGGCCTACGTGGTCGAGACGCCGTTCGCGCCCCTGCTCGCCGGCGATCCGCGCGTGGACGAGATCCTCGACGTCCCGCCCCGGCCGACGCCCGCGCAGACGTGGGCGCTCGTGCGCCGGCTGCGCGCGTTCGCGCCCGACGTGACGATCGACTGCTTCTGCAACCCGCGCACGGCGCTGTGGACGCTCGCGAGCGGCGCGCGCACGCGCGTCGGCGGCGCGGGCAAGGGCTGGCGCTCCGCGCTCTACACGCACCGCACGCGGGCGCGCGCGCTCTCCGCGGCCGCGTTCCACGCCGCGCACCTCGCCACGCTCGGCTGGCCGGCGCCGGATCCGCTGCCGGCGCCGCGCCTCGTCGTGTCGGCCTCGATGCGCGCCGAGGCGCTCGGGGCGCTCGAGCGCCTCGGCGTGCCGGCCGACGCGACCCGCGTGGGCTTCCATCCCGGCGCGCGCTGGCCCACGCGGCGCTGGGCCCGCGAGCGCTGGGCCGCGCTGGCCGGGCGGTTGCTCGCCGAGCGCCCGGATGCGGTCGCGCTCTTCACCGCGGGCCCGGGCGAGGAGGCCGCGGCGCGCGCGTGCGCCGAGGCGCTTCCCGCCGGGCGCGCGTTCACGGTCGAGCACTGGCCGATCGAGCGCTTCGTGGGGCTGCAGGCCTGCTGCGCCGCGTTCGTGTGCGGCGACACAGGCCCGCTCCACACGGCGGTGGCGGCGGGCGCGCGCACGCTGGCGCTCATGAGCCGGAACCGGCCGGCGATGTTCTTCCCCTACCCCGAGGCGGACGGCCACCGGGCCTACTGGGCGCGCGCCGAGTGCAGCCCCTGCGACCGCGACACGTGCGACGACCTGCGGTGCCTGAACCGGCTGACCGTGGAGGGCGCGTGGGAGCGGCTGCGGGACGTGCTCGGCGAGCCGGCGATGGCCTGAGGCCCCGCCGCGGCGGCGGCGCGCGCCGCGGCGGCGCTGTGGTACCGTGCGCCCGGACCGTTCACCCCCGACGCGCGGACCCCCTATGAGCCGCCCCATCGTCACGTTCCTTTCCGACTTCGGCCTCGAGGACTGGTTCGTCGGCGTCGTGCACGGCGTCGTGCACGAGATCGCGCCCGACGCGCACGTCGTCGACCTCAATCACGTCGTGCCGCCCGGCAACGTCGCCCGCGGCGCGTTCCTGCTCGAGGCCGCCGCGTCCGACTTCCCGCCGGGCACGGTGCACCTCGCGGTGATCGACCCCGGCGTCGGCACGGCGCGGCGCGCGCTGGGCGTGTCGGCGCGCGGGCAGCTCTTCGTGGGGCCGGACAACGGCCTGCTCGAATGGGCGCTGGCCGACCGCGACGCGACGGTTCACGCGCTCGTCGAGGCGCGCTGGTTCCGCGCCCCGGTCTCGCGCACGTTCCACGGGCGCGACGTCTTCGGACCCGTCGCCGCGCACCTCGCGTGCGGCGTCCCGCTCGCCGGGATGGGGCCGCGCATCCACGACCCGGTGCGCCTGGCCGTGGCTTCGCCCCGCCGCGAGGGCGACGCGCTCGTGGGGCGCGTCGTGTTCATCGACCGCTTCGGCAACGCGCTCACGAACATCACCGAGACCGCGGTCGCGGAGGCCCTGGGCGCCGACCTGCCGTCCGCGCACGTGCAGGTGACGCTGCTCGACCGCTCGATCACGGGCCTGTCGCGCTCGTACGGCGACGCCCCGGTGGGCACGCTGGTCGCCATCATGGGCTCCAGCGGCCGCATCGAGGTGGCGCAGGTGGGCGGGGACGCCGCGGTGCGCATGGGCATCGCCGAGGGCGATCCCGTGCGCGTGCGCCGCCTGCCCCCCGCAAGACGCTGATCCCATCCCATCCGGAGACGCCCGATCCATGACCGCACCCGCGACCCGACCCGCGCCGCCGATCGCCGAGCCCCGCCCGCATCCGATGACGCTGCACGGCGAGACGCGCGAGGACGACTGGCACT
>JBAIWU010000061.1:0-10478 GCA_037917155.1 Candidatus Eiseniibacteriota bacterium | reverse complement strand
CCCTTGCGGTACTGCATGATGCGCCCCAGGTCGTCCGAGCGCTGCTGCGCCTGCTGCGTGTACTGCGTCAGGCCGAACTGGTCCTTCACCTTCGCGTACTCCTGGACCGCGCGCTCGAAGTCGTCGGCCACGGTCTCGTACGCGTAGCCGATGCGGTACTGCGCCTCGGCCCCCAGCACGGTCTTGGGGTAGTCCTTGAGCACGTCGTCGAACTGCTCGAGCGCCTCCGGCAGGTGCCCGCCCAGCAGCAGGGCCGTGCCGATGCGCAACGTCAGCCGCCCGAACTTCTCCGCGCCCACGAACGACGCCGAGCCCGTGGCCGGGCGCGTCGCGACCGGCGTCACGTTGGGGTTGGAGGGCGGCGCGGCGCCCGAGGGTGCGCCGGGCGGCGGCGTCGCGGTCACCGGCGGGGCCGTGTGGGCCAGCTCGCCTCGCAGCAGCTCGAGCTCGGCGTCGTACTGCCGCGCGGACTCGAGGCAGTCGGCCTCGCGCATGAGGTACTGGAACTGGTCCGCGTCGTTGGTCGCGCGCGCCTCGATCACGGCGAAATCGGCCCGCGCGCCCTCGAAGTCGCCGTCCTGGAAGCGCGCCTCGGCGCGTTGCAGGCGGGCCTTGTCGACCAGCTCGTGCTTGGGGTAGCGATCGAGGATCACGCCCGCCGCGGCCGCGGCGTCGGCGTAGTGCCCCAGCGACACGAGCGCCCGCGAGCGCTCGAGCTCGGCGTACGGCACCAGCTCGTGCTTCGGCCACTGCCGGAGGAACGTGTCGAACGCGTCCACGGCCTGCGTGAAGCGGCGCGCGTTGCGGCACGCGAGGCCGAGGTAGAACGTCGCTTCGGCGCGCTGGTCGGTCTTGGGGAAGCGCGTCGAGAAGTCCTGCAGCATGGTGATCGTCTGCAGCGGGTCGTCCCGCCCGATCAGCGAGCGCGCCCAGAGCAGGTAGGCGTCGTCGACCCACTTCGACTTCGGATACTGACCGATCACCTTCTTGCAGTAGTCGATCGACTTCGTGTAGTTGGGCGCCTGCGCCGAGCCGAGGCGGTCCACCTCGTAGGGCGCGCCGTCGGTGGCCTTGAAGTAGTACTTCCGCGCCAGGTAGAAGGTGTTGTAATAGGCGCACGAGGAGGCGATCGCCGCCAGCACGACGAGCGCGAACACGACGAACAGCCCCCGCGAACGGTTCAGAGCCCCTCCTGGAGCGACGCGACCTGCAGCGGGCCGCGCGTCAGCGCCTCCATGCCGGACACGGCGGCCACGGCTCCGGCGACGGTGGTGATCACGGGGATCCCCAGCGCCACCGCGCGCTCGCGGATGGCCTTCTCGTCGTACTCGGTCTGCCGCCCGAGCGGCGTGTTCAGCACGAGCTGGATCTCCCCGTTCTCCATGAGGTCGACGACGTGCGGACGGCCCTGGTGCACCTTGAACACCTCGCGCGCCGGGATGCCGTTCCGCCTGAGGAACCGCGCCGTGCCGCGCGTGGCCACCAGTTCATACCCCAGCTCGACCAGCTTCTTCGCCATGAACGTGATGGCCCGCTTGTCGTCGTCGCGGACGCTCAGGAACACCGTGCCCGTCGCGGGCAGCGGCTCGCCGGACCCGAGGTGCGCCTTGGCGAGCGCCCGCCCGAAGTCCAGGTCGCGGCCCATGACCTCGCCCGTGGACTTCATCTCGGGGCCGAGCAGCGCGTCCTCGCCCGGGAACCGGCTGAACGGTAGCACGGGCTTCTTGACGCTGACCATCGTGACTTCGGGCTCCCGCGGGCGAATGTCCGCGAGGCGCTCACCGGTCATGACGCGGGCCGCGAGCCGCGCGAGCGGCACGCCCACCGCCTTGCTCACGAACGGCACCGTGCGCGAGGCGCGCGGGTTGGCCTCGAGCACGAACACGTGGTCGTGCCGCACGGCGTACTGCACGTTGAGCAGGCCCTTGACGCCCAGCGCCTGCGCGAGGCGGGCGGTGATCCGCCGCACCTCGGCCACGGTGTGCTCGCCGATCGTGAACGGCGGGATCACGCACGTCGAGTCGCCGGAGTGGATCCCGGCCTCCTCGATGTGCTCCATGACCGCGCCCAGCAGCACGGTCTCGCCGTCCGCGACCGCGTCGACGTCGAGCTCGAGCGCGCCCTCGAGGAACTTGTCGAGGAGCACCGGCTCCTCCTCGGAGATGAGCGCCTCGCGCACGAGCCACTCCTCGAGCTCGGGGCGGCCGTAGACGACGCGCATACCGCGCCCGCCGAGCACGTACGACGGCCGCACGAGCACCGGGTAGCCGAGCGCCTCGGCGCACGCGAGCGCCTCGTCGCGCGACGAGGCGATGCGGCTCTCGGGCTGCAGCAGGCCGAGGCCGGCCACCAGCTCGCGGAAGCGCGAGCGGTTCTCCGCCAGGTCGAGGCCGTCGTAGGAGGTGCCGAGCAGCGGCACGCCCGCGTCCCGGAGCGCCTTCGCGAGCTTGAGCGGCGTCTGGCCGCCGAGCTGCACGATGACGCCGATCGGCTGCTCGCAGTCGACGATGTTGAGCACGTCCTCCGCGGTGAGCGGCTCGAAGTAGAGGCGGCTCGAGACGTCGTAGTCGGTGCTCACGGTCTCCGGGTTCGAGTTCGCGAGCAGCACCTCGAAGCCGCGCGACTTGAGCTCGAGCGCCGCCTGCACGCAGCAGTAGTCGAACTCGAGCCCCTGGCCGATGCGATTGGGGCCGCTGCCGAGGATGAGCACGCGCGGGCGTGTCGGCGCCGGCACCTCGGTCTCCTCCTCGTAGGTCGAGTAGAAGTACGGCGTCTCGGCCTCGAACTCGGCGCCGCAGGTGTCCACGGCCTTCATCACGGGCGCGATGCCCGCGGCCAGCCGCCGGCGGCGCACCTCGGGCTCGCGCATCCCGAGCCGGAACGCGAGGTGGCGGTCCGGGATGCCCATGCGCTTGGCGGCGCGCACGCGCGCGTCGTCCCAGCCGGTGTCCATGAGCAGCCGGTCGAGGTCGGTGATGCGCTGCATCTGGTGCAGGAACCAGGGGTCGATGCCGGTGAGGCTCGAGAGCGTCGCGGGCGTCTGCCCCGCGGCGAGCGCGCGGAACAGGTCGCGCAGGCGGTCCGGGTGCGGCTCGCGCAGCGTGAGCTGGAGCTCCTCGATCTGCTCCTCGGCCGCAGGGCCGGGCAGCAGGTCGCCGCCCGCCTCCAGCGCGCGCCAGCCCTTGAGCAGCGCCTCGGGGAACGTGCGCCCGATCGCCATGACCTCGCCCACCGACTTCATCTTGGTGCCGAGGCGGCGCTCGGTGACGCGGAACTTCTCGAACGCCCAGCGCGGGATCTTGACCACGCAGTAGTCGAGCGACGGCTCGAAGCACGCCGGCGTCTTGCGCGTGATGTCGTTGGGAATCTCGTCCAGCGTCAGGCCGGCCGCCAGCAGCGCGGAGATCTTCGCGATCGGGAAGCCGGTCGCCTTGCTCGCCAGCGCCGAGCTGCGCGAGACGCGCGGGTTCATCTCGATCACGCGCATGTCGCCGGTGTCGGGATGGACCGAGAACTGGATGTTGCAGCCGCCGGCCTCGATCCGGATCTCGCGGATGATGCGCAGCGCCGCGTCGCGCATGGCCTGGTAGCAGCGGTCGGTCAGCGTCTGCGCCGGGGCGACGGTGATCGAGTCGCCGGTGTGCACGCCCATGGGATCGAAGTTCTCGATCGTGCACACGATGACCACGTTGTCCGCCCGGTCGCGCATGACCTCGAGCTCGAACTCCTTCCAGCCCAGCAGGCACTCCTCGATCAGGATGCTGCCGTTGGGGCTGGCGGCGATGCCGATGCGCGCCGCCTCGCGAAGCTGGCGGCGGTCCTTCACGAGGCCCGAGCCCTGCCCGCCGAGCGTGAACGACGAGCGGATCACGAGCGGGTAGCCGAGTTGCTCGCCCAGCGCCACCGCGTCGGCCACGCTCGTGGCGTAGCCGCTGCGCGGCAGGTTCATGCCCGCGCGCGCCATCGCCTGCTTGAACAGCTCGCGGTCCTCCGCCTTCTCGATCGCCTCGAGCGAGGCGCCGATGAGCTGCACGCCGTGGCGCTCGAGCACGCCGCGCCGCGACAGCTCGACCGCCAGGTTGAGCGCGGTCTGCCCGCCGAGCGTCGGCAGCAGCGCGTCCGGGCGCTCGCGCGCGATGATGCGCTCGGCGATCTCGGGCAGCAGCGGCTCGACGTAGGTGCGGTCGGCGAACTCCGGGTCGGTCATGATCGTCGCCGGGTTCGAGTTCAGCAGCACGACGTCGAAGCCCAGCGACTTCAATGCGCGGCAGCCCTGCGTGCCCGAGTAGTCGAACTCGCACGCCTGCCCGATGACGATCGGGCCGGCGCCCAGCACGAGGATCTTCTGGATGTCGGTGCGGCGCGGCATCAGCGCGGCCCTCCCGCGGGCACGGGGGCGCCGCTGCGGCCGCGCCGGCGCGCGACTGCGTCGGCGAAGACGCGGAACCACGGGCGCGAGTCGTGCGGCCCCGGCGCCGCCTCGGGGTGGTACTGGCAGCTGAAGATGGGCAGCGAGCGGTGCACCATGCCCTCGAGCGTCTGGTCGTTGCCGCTGAAGTGCGTCAGCTCGAACTCGCCCTCGGGCAGCGTCGCGGCGTCGACCATGAAGCCGTGGTTCTGGCTCGTCACCTCGACGACGCCGGTGCGCCGGTCGATCACCGGGTGGTTCGCGCCGCGGTGGCCGAACTTGAGCTTGCGCGTCGTGGCGCCGAACGCGAGCCCGAGGAGCTGGTGGCCGAGGCAGATGCCGAGCGTCGGCAGCTTCGGCGCCAGCTCGCGCGCGGCGGCGATCGCGAAGTCGAGCGGCTCGGGATCGCCGGGGCCGTTCGAGAGCAGCAGGCCGTCCGGCCGGAGCGACAGCACGTCGGCGGGCGCGGTGCGCCCGGGCCGCACGCGCACGCGGAAGCCCTCCGCGCGCAGCCGCCGGAGGATGTTCCACTTCACGCCGAAGTCGAGCACCGCGACCAGCGGACGGGATCTCTCCGCGGCGGGCTCGGTCTCGGACGCGCCGTGCTCGGTCCACCAGTAGGGCTCGACGCAGGTGACGACGTCGGCGAGCGCGAGGCCCTCCATGCGCGGGCTGCGGCGCGCCTTCTCGACCAGCGCGTCGGCGTCGGTCGAGAGCGTCGAGAGGCAGCCGCGCATCGTGCCGCGGTCGCGCAGGTGGCGCGTGAGCGCGCGCGTGTCGAGGCCGGAGATGCCGGGCACGCCGCGCCCCGCGAGCAGGTCGTGCAGCGTCCCCTGGCTGCGCCAGCTGCTCGGCGTCTCGCACAGGTCGCGGCAGACGACCCCCTGCGCGCGCAGCTTCTCGCTCTCCCAGTCCTCGTCGTTCACGCCGTAGTTACCGATCAGCGGGTAGGTGAACGTGAGGATCTGGCCGCAGTACGACGGGTCGGAGAGCACCTCCTGGTAGCCCGTCATGGCCGTGTTGAACACGACCTCCCCCGTGGCCTCGGCGTCGGCCCCGAATCCCTCGCCACGGAAGACGCGCCCGTCCTCCAGCGCCAGCATCGCCGGGGGACGACGGCTCAATGCGCCGCCTCCGCGGTCACCGCGTGTCCGGCGGCGGCGTCCGTCGCGTCGTGCGTGACGCGGCCGCCCAGCACGGTGGCGAGCACGCGCCCGTGCAGCGTCCAGCCCGCGAACGGCGTGTTCCGGCCCTTCGAGTGGAACCGCTCGGGCTCCACCGTCCACTCGGCCTCGGGATCGAACAGAACCAGGTCCGCGACCGAGCCCGGCTCGAGGCTCACGTCGGGCAGCCCGAACACGCGGCGCGGCGCGTCCGTCCACAACTCGATCGCGCGAGCGAGCGTCAGGTGCCCGGGCCGGACGAGGTACGTGAGCGTCAGTCCGAGCGCGGTCTCCAGCCCGACGATGCCGAACGGCGCGTCCGCGAACGGCCGGCGCTTGTCGTCCGCCGTGTGCGGTGCGTGGTCGGTGGCGAAGCAGTCGATCGTGCCGTCCACGATCGCGGCGATGCAGGCGGCGCGGTCCGCGTCGCCGCGCAGCGGCGGGTTCATCTTCGCCCGCGTGTCGTAGTCCCCGACCGCCTCGTCGGTGAGCACCCAGTAGTGCGGGCAGGTCTCGCCGGTCACGCGCAGCCCGCGGCGCTTCGCGTCGCGCAGCGCCTCGAACGACTGCGCCGCGGAGAGGTGCGCGAGGTGCACGCGCCCGTCGGTCAGCTCGGCGAGCTCGACGTCGCGCCGGACCATGACGCTCTCGGCGGCCGCGGGGATGCCGCGCAGGCCGAGCCGCGTCGACGTGAAGCCCTCGTGCATGACGCCGTCGTTCTTGAGCGACGGGTCCTCCTCGTGGCAGACGACGGGCAGCCCGGTGTTGCGCGCGTACTCGAGCGCGCGGCGCATGAGGCC
This sequence comes from Candidatus Eiseniibacteriota bacterium, assembly GCA_037917155.1. Lineage (GTDB taxonomy): Bacteria > Eisenbacteria > RBG-16-71-46 > RBG-16-71-46 > RBG-16-71-46 > CAIXRL01. Next base: position 4,107 of record JBAIWU010000061.1, on the reverse strand, counting down.
CGCGCTGGCGAGCGGCGAGCCGTCGTCGGAGAACGCGACCGCGCCCGCCTGCGCCATGGCCTGCATCGGCGCGAGCTGCTCGCCCTTCTGCCCCACGGTCACCGCCCCGATCGGGTGCACGCGGCAGTGCCCGACCGCCTCGGCGCGGTGCCGGATCCACTCGACCCACGCCTGGGAGTCGACCGGCGGGTTCGTGTTGGGCATGCACGCCACCGCGGTGAAGCCACCCGCGGCCGCGGCGCGTGTGCCCGTCTCGATGCTCTCGCGTGCGGTCTGGCCGGGCTCGCGCAGGTGCACGTGCAGGTCGACGAGCCCCGGCGCCAGCACGGCGCCCGCGCACTCGAACACGCGCGCGCCCGCGAACGCGCCGCCCGGGTCGGGCACGATGCGGCCGTCCTCGACCGCGACGGTCACGCGCTCGCCGGTGCGCCAGTGGCGGGCGTCGCGGAACAGCAGCCGCCCGCTCAAGCCGACTCCTTCCACGCCGCCCAGCAGCGCTTGAGCACCGCGCAGCGCACGGCCACGCCGTTCTGCACCTGCGGCAGGATCACGGAGCGGTCGCCGTCGGCGACGTCCGGGTCGAGCTCGACGCCGCGGTTGACCGGGCCGGGATGGAGCACGACGCCCTCCGGCCCCAGCAGCCGCACGCGCGCCGCGTCGATGCCCCACACGCGCGCGTACTCCGACGTCGAGGGCAGCAGCCCCTTGTCCATGCGCTCCATCTGCAGCCGCAGCGCCATGACCGCGTCGGCGCCGGCCAGGGCGTCATCGACCGTGGGCGCCACGGTGCAGCCCAGCGACTCGACCTCGGCCGGGATGAGCGTGCCGGGACCGCAGACGGTCACCGCCGCGCCGAGCGTGGACAGCCCGGCGATGGCCGAGCGCGCCACGCGCGAGTGCGCGATGTCGCCGACGATGGCGAGCCGCCGCCCCTCGAACCGCCCGTTCCAGGCGTCGCGCAGCGTGAGCAGGTCGAGCAGGCCCTGCGTGGGGTGCTCGTGCATGCCGTCGCCCGCGTTGATCACGCCGATGCCGGGCAGGTGGCGCGCGAGGAACGCGGCCGCGCCCGACAGGCCGTGCCGCAGCACGAGCAGCTGGGTGCCCATGGCTTCGAAGAGCTTCATCGTGTCGAGGAGCGTCTCACCCTTGTTGAGCGACGAGCCCGTGGCGCCGAACGCGAGCGCGTTCGCACCCAGCCGGCGCGCCGCGATCTCGAAGCTCGTGCGCGTGCGCGTCGAGTCCTCGATGAATGCGAGCATCACCGAACAGCCCGCGAGGTCGTCGCGGTTGGGCGCGCCGGAGCGCAGCCATTCCCGCTCCCTCGCGGCGTCCTCCAGCAGGGCGAGCAGCTCGGCCCGGGAGGCGCCTTCGAGTCCCAGCAGGTGCCGATCGTCGCGGCGCGAACGGGCAAAAAAAGACCCCGCGCCGGTGGGCGCCGGGGCATGCAGGGCCACGTCGGACAGTGTCATCCGGTCTCCCTTCGGAACCTCGCGGGGTTCCTTTAAAGGTGGAGTGATGGCTGCGGACCGGGAGGAACTCTAAGGCATTGCCGTGCCGGGATCAAGCCCCGGATGCGACGGGCCTCGCGGGGGCGCGGCAGGCTGGCGCTCCGGCCGTCGGCTCGCTTACGATCATGTGTCCACACCCATGCGCACCCGCTCCCCGAACCTGCTCCTCGCGGCCGTTCTGGCCGCCACGCTCGGCCCGGCCGGCTCCGCCGCGCGGGCCGGAACCGTCAGCATCGACACCACGATGCGCGTCGTGGACACGTCGCGCCTGACGGTGCGGTTCGACTCCGGCACGCCCGAGATGGTCGTCGCGGCGGTGTTCAAGGACTTCTCGCCGACGCAGGGCCTGACCGCGTACTACGGAGAGGTCAACGAGTACTGGGGCGAGACGCTGCGCAACACGCGCTCGAGCGGCTTCCTGCAGTGGAACACGTACGTCACCCGCCAGTGGCAGGTGACCGCGCAGACGCCCACCACCGCGGAGGTGACGATCACGAGCCAGTGCACCGGGCAGCCGGTGGTCGTGACGCGCTACCACTTCTTCGCCGACCAGCCGTACTTCTCGGTGGACCGCACGATCCGCTTCTCGACGAGCCCCGACACGTGCGCCTACCAGGCGTACATCCCGCGCCTCGCATTCATCTCCCCGTATCATGCCGTGCGCTGGCGCGACGTCGGTGGCAACATCGTGCAACGGGGCTTCTGCAGCATCCCCTGCCTCGAGACGGGCTGGAACGGCCATTGGGTGGAGCAGATGGCGTACGACGGCGGCTACGGCATCGCGGTGACGTCCTACTTCCCGGCGAGCATGCCGGCGGGAACGCTGCTCGTGGACGCGCTCGGGCCCAACACGCAGACCGGCGCCATCGCGCCGCTCGTGCCGGCGGGATCGCACACGCGCGACGAGACGACCAGCGAGCTCATCGGTTTCTCGGTCTCGCCGGACGACTATGCCGCGCAGGACGCGCTCTGGAGCCAGTACGCCGCCGGCCTGGTCACGGCCGGCGTGGACGACGGACCCGGCCCGACGGCGCTGCGGCTGGAGGTGTCGCCGAACCCCTCGCGCGACGCCACGACGATCGCGTGGACGAGCGCCGCCGCCGGCGCGTATTCGCTCGACGTGCTCGACGTCGGCGGCCGGCGGATCGCGCGCGTGGCCGCGGGCTGGCAGCCGGCGGGGCGGCACACCGCGGCCTGGAACGGCCGCGACGACACGGGCGCTGCGGCGCCGCCGGGCCTCTACTTCGTCCGCCTGGCCGCGCCCGGCGGCACGCACGTGGCGCGGCTCGCGCGCACGAGCTGACGGGCGGCGCGGGTCATGGATCCCGACCCCGATCGCGCCCCCCCGACGCCTCTCGAGGGGCCCACGCCCCCGGCACGCGCCCGGTGCGCGCGGACGGTTCCCGCCGCGCTCGCGCTCGCGCTCGTGCTCGCCGGCACCGGCGCCCCGCGCGCGGACGGCCCCCCGCCGCGGCCGGCGGGCGGCGCGCGCGTCGCCGACTCGACGATGCGGGGCGCGATGGTGCCGCCGTCGGGCTACCGGCCCAAGGAGTTCGCGTTCATCTACGAACAGGGCGTGTTCCACCTGTTCTACATGCGTCACAAGACGTTCTCGACCGACGACGCGACCGAGAAGGAGATCGGCCACGCCGTCTCGACCGACCTCTACCACTGGACGCAGCTCGACTCGGTGCTGCACGTCGAGCCGGGCACGTGGGACAGCTCGCACGTCTGGGCGCCCACGATGATGAAGCGCGGCGACACCTGGTACCTCTACTACGCCGGCGTCGGCAACGTGCCGTACGCATGGCCCTGGTACCAGCGCATCGGCGTCGCGACGTCCACGGACCTGATGACGTGGACGCGGTACGGCACGCCGGTGTACGGCGGCGCCCAGGTCCCGTGGGCGTTCGCCGACTCGTCGCAGTTCGACGGGGCGCAGTTCCGCGACCCGTTCGTGATGGACGACCCCGACCACCCGGGCCAGTGGCTGCTGTACTACGTCACCGAGCCGGCCGCGGCGCGCGGGCAGCTCATCGTGGGCGCGGCGCGCGGCGACGGCGCGTTCGAGCCGTGGACCGACGTGGGGCCGCTGTGGTGCACGGATGCCGCCCACTACTGGGGCTGGTGCGAGTCGCCGCTCCTCTTCGAGCACGCGGGGCTGTGGTACCTCTTCGTCACCACCCCCTCCAGCCACCCCGTCTACTTCCGCGTGGCGCCCCATCCGCTCGCCGACTCGACGCTGTGGAGCGGCTCGTACCGCCTCTACGACTACGCGGGCGGCGCGTCGCGCAACAGCGACACGTGGTACGCGACGGAGTTCCTGTCGGCGAAGGGCCGCGACTACTTCGCGTACGTGGACAGCGACTACAACATCATCGCCATCGAGGAGCTGGCGTGGGGGACGCCGCCGAACTTCTTCTCGCTCGGGCCGCCCATCGTCGACGGCGTGAGCGAACGCGCGCCCGCGCCCGGGATCGGCCTGCGGCTCGTGGGCCGCGCCCGGCGCGGCGCAGGGGCGCTGTTCGCGGTGACGCTGCCCGAGCCCGGCGAGGCGCGGCTCGAGCTGTTCGACGTCGCGGGGCGCCGCGTGCGCACG
>JBAIWU010000060.1:0-3901 GCA_037917155.1 Candidatus Eiseniibacteriota bacterium | reverse complement strand
CGTCGACGCCGGGCCCCGGCCGTTTCCGGCCGGGCCCGGGCTTTCCGGTTCGCCGCCCGCCGCCGCCCCGCGGCGGCGCCGTCGCGGCCGCGGCCGGGCTCGGCTAGGCTGCCGGCATGGGACTGCGCCCGTCCGTCCGCCTCGCCGTCGTCGCTGCGCTCGTGCTCGCAGTCGTGGCGTACGCGCTCGCGCCCGTGCTCGTGGCGGCCCGGCTGCGCGCGATGGCGCGTGCGCGCGGCGCCGAGGCGCGCTGGAGCGCGTTCGCGTTCCACCCGCCCGGGCGGCTCGCGATCCGCGGCCTGGTGCTGCGCTCGCTCGCGCGCGGGGACACGCTGCTCGCGGCCGACAGCCTCGACGTGACGTTGCGCACCGCCCCGCTGCTGCTCGGGCGGGCGCGCCCGGGCCGCGTCTGGCTCGAGCGCGCGCGCATCCGCCAGCCCGAGCCGCGCGGCGCGGCGGAGGACACCCTGGCGCCCGTGGAGGGCGGGGACGAGGCGCCGCGCGGCGGCCCGGTGGCGGTCTCGGTGCGCCGGCGCGCGGACGCGCTCGTGCGCGCGCTGCTCGCGCCCGCGCGCACGCTGCCCGAGCTGCACCTGCGCGACGTCGACCTCGCGCGCGGCGGCCGGCCGGGGGTGACGATCGGCGCGCTCGACCTCGTGCACGAGCGTGCGGCCGAGAACGTCGCCGCGACCGGCACGCTGCACGGCGATCAGGACGTGCCGTTCGAGCTGCTGCTGCGCTGGCAGCGCGACGACCGGCTCACGGGCCGGGCCGAGCTCGCGGTCGGCGCCCCTGCGGGCGGCTCGCCCGGCTCGCTCGTGCTCGACGTCGACGGCCGCGTCACGCAGGACCGCCGCGCCCGCGAGGTGCGGATCGCCGACGGCACGCGCGTGCGCGTGGGCGAGCTGGCCGCACGCATCGACGGCCTCGTCGCGGCGAAGGGGCCGCGCTTCCGGCTCGCCCTCGAGGCGGACGGCCTCACGGCGGACGCGTTCCGCCGCAGCCTGCCCGCCGCCGTGCTCGGGCCGCTCGCCGGGCTCGAGCTGCACGGCACGTTCGACTGGCGGGCCGGCTTCGACCTCGACCTCGCGAAGCCCGACAGCGTGCGCTTCCACGCCGACGTGATCCCGCACGGGCTCTCGCTCGACCCCGCCGCCTCGCGCCCGTCGCTCGCGGCGCTCGCGGGGCCGTTCACTGCGGAGATCCACCTGCCGCACGACCGCGTCGTCCTGCGCGAGCTCTCCGAGGCGAACCCGCACTTCCGCACGCTCGACCGGATCAGCCCGTTCCTGCGCGACGCCGTGCTCACGAACGAGGACGGCGGCTTCTGGCGCCATCGCGGCTTCAACACCGAGGCGATCGGGCTCGCCGCCGCGGCGGACCTGCGCGCGGGCTCGTACAAGCGCGGCGCGGGCACGATCACCATGCAGCTCGCGCGCAACCTCTGGCTCGGGCACCGCCGCACGCTCGCGCGCAAGGGCCAGGAGGTGGCGCTCGCGTGGCTGCTCGAGCACGAGACCGGCCTGTCGAAGGAGCGCCTGCTCGAGATCTACCTCAACATCATCGAGTGGGGCCCCGACGTGCACGGCGCCGACGAGGCCGCGCGCTACTACTTCGACGAGGACGCCTCGCAGGTCTCGCTGCCCGAGGCGCTCTTCCTCGCGATCGTCGTGCCGAGCCCCACGCGGTGGCGCTGGCGCCTCGGGCCGGACGGCGCGCTGCGTCCGTACGCCCGCGCGCAGATGCGCTTCATCGCCGCGAAGATGGCGGCCAAGGGCTGGCTCGACCCCACGCTCGTGCCGCCGGCCGACTCGCTCCGCGTGACGCTGCGCGGCCCGGCGCGTGCGCTGTTCGCGGCGCCGGACACCGCCGGAGCCGTCGCGGACAGCCTGGCCGACGAGCCCATCTGACCCGCCGGCCGCGCGCCGGGGCGGGCGCGGTCCCGCGCCGGGCGGCCTGCTATGCTGCCCGTTCCTTCCCACGTCCACACGGACCCGGCACGAGCCCATGCATCGCGAGCCGCTCTTCGAGTTCCACGTCTCCCGCGCCGCGCGCGAGCGCTGCCGCTTCGACGGCATGCTGTTCGCGCAGACCGGCCGCGTCGTGCTCGCCGACCCGGCCGCCGCGCGCCGGCTCGCCGCCGCGCTGACGCGCGCCCGCGGCGGCGAGCCGGTCGCCTCCGGGGCGGACGTGTTCGCGATGGGGCTGCTCGACGAGGCGCTGCACGTCGCCGTGCGCCGCTTCCGCGAGAGCTGCGACCCGCGCGTGTGGCTCGACGCGCTCGACTGGTTCGGCGCCCGGCTGGGACACGCCGCCTTCGAGGCGACGCTGCTGCGCTTCTGCGAGGACTTCCCGCCGCTCGCGGTCTTCCGCGGCGAGCTCTCCGCGCGCGCGTGGCTCGAGGGCGGGACCGGCGGCGTGCCGCACCGCGCGGTGGCGATCGAGGAGCTGATGATGCTCTGGCTCGCCAACGCCAACCCCGCCTGCGCGCCGTACCGCGAGCTGTTCGAGGACCGCGAGCTGGGGCGCGACACGGCCTACGCCACGCTGACCGCCGCCCTGCGCGAGTACTTCGAGGCGCGGCCGCGATTCGGTCCGGAGAACGCCAACCTGCTCGACTTCCTGCGCGCGCCCATGGCGGCCGCGCCGGCCTCGCTGTCCGGCCAGCTCGACTGGATGCGCGCGCGCTGGACGTGGCTGCTCGGCGACCTGCTCACGCGGCTGCTCGTGGCGCTCGACGTGCTGCGCGAGGAGGAGCGCTGGTTCGAGGCGCGCGAGCACGCCCGGCGGCTCGCGGAGCAGCGCCACTTCGGCGGCGACTCGGGGCCCGGCGCGATCCCGCGCTACGGCGCCGGCGACGTCGAGTACGAGCGCTTCAGCGCGGACGAGGCGTGGATGCCGCACTGCGTGATCGTGGCCAAGAGCACGTACGTCTGGCTCGACCAGCTCGCGCGCGAGTACCAGCGGCCCGTCACGCGGCTCGACGAGATCCCGGAGGAGGAGCTCGAGAAGCTCGGGCGCTTCGGCATCACCGGCCTGTGGCTGATCGGGCTGTGGGAGCGCAGCCGCGCCTCGCAGCGGATCAAGCAGCTCTGCGGCAACCCCGACGCCGCCGCGTCGGCGTACTCGCTGTACGACTACGCGATCGCGGCCGACCTCGGCGGCGACGACGCGTGGCGCACGCTGCGCAACCGCGCCGCCGCGCACGGCATCCGGCTCGCGAGCGACATGGTGCCCAACCACATGGGCCTCGACTCGCGCTGGGTGATCGAGCACCCCGAGTGGTTCCTGTCGCTGCCGCACAGCCCGTACCCGGCCTATTCGTTCGAGGGCCCCGACCTCTCGGGCGACGAGCGCGTCGAGCTCCGGATCGAGGACCACTACTTCGACCGCAGCGACGCGGCGGTCGTGTTCCGCCGCCGCGACCGCTGGACCGGCGACACGCGCTACATCTATCACGGCAACGACGGCACCGGCTTCCCGTGGAACGACACGGCGCAGATCGACTACCTCAACCCGGCCGCGCGCGAGCACGTCATCCAGACCATCCTTTCGGTCGCGCGCCACTTCCCGATCATCCGCTTCGACGCCGCGATGACGCTGGCGCGCCGCCACGTGCAGCGCCTGTGGTTCCCCGAGCCCGGCTCCGGCGGCGCGATCCCCTCGCGCGCCGAGCACGGCATGAGCGCCGAGGCGTTCCAGGCCGCGATGCCGCACGAGTTCTGGCGCGACGTCGTCGACCGCGTCGCGGCCGAGGCGCCGGGCACGCTGCTGCTCGCCGAGGCGTTCTGGCTCATGGAGGGCTACTTCGTCCGCACGCTCGGCATGCACCGCGTCTACAACAGCGCGTTCATGAACATGCTGCGCGACGAGATGAACGCGAACTACCGCAGCGTGATCA
>JBAIWU010000059.1:0-3417 GCA_037917155.1 Candidatus Eiseniibacteriota bacterium | reverse complement strand
CCGCGCGCGAGGCGCCCGAGCCGGCCGACGAGGGCATGCACCTCTCGTACGCGGTCCAGTGGTTCCTGTTCGCGGCGGCGTTCCTGGCGGGCGGGGTCTTCGTGATCACGCGCGGACGGCCCGCCCGCGGCGCGGGTCCCGCGTGACGGCCGTTCGCGCCCGGCGCGGCGCGGTTGGCCGACCGCGCGCCGCCGCTCGCCGAAACCGGGGCGCCGCACCGGGCGCCGCGCCGTAACCTGCTTCGTGTGGCCGGCGGGAGACGCGCCGGGGGGGCGCGCGGGACCCGCGGCAAAGGAGGGCGGCATGCAAGAGTACTGCGACCGATCGTTCGACCGCTGGGACGGCCTCGTCTGGGGCCTGGGGCTGATCGGCCTGGGCGTCCTGTTCCTGCTCCACTACATGGGGCTGCTGGCGTGGCAGTCGTGGAGCACATGGTGGCCCGCGCTGGTCATCGGCCTCGGCCTGCTGCGGCTGCTCACGGCCCGCCGGCCGCGGCGCATCGGCGGGGCGGTCAACCTGATCCTGCTCGGCTGCTGGTTCATGGTGGCGACGAACCACTGGTACGGGCTCACGTGGACCAACAGCTGGCCGCTCGCGCTGGTCGCGGTCGGCGGGGGCATCGTCGCGCGCGCGATCGCGTCGTTCTTCATGCGGCGCGACGAAACGGTGGAGGTGGACGTCCATGTCGTTCCGTGACGACGAGCGGGTCCGCGCGTTGAAGCACCTCGGGCTGTGGGGGCTCGTGCTCTGCACCGCGTGCCTCGTGGTCGAGAACACGGTGCTGCTCTCGTGGGCCGCCGCGTCGCGCCCGTCGGCGACCCTCGCCGCGGCGATGGCCATGTTCAAGGTCGTGCGCGCGCTCGCGGTCCCGATCGGGCTCGTGCTCGCCGCGGTGCTCGCCGGCCTCGCGCTGCCGTTCGGGGTGGCCCAGGGCGGCGGGGCGCGCGCGCGGGCCGCCGGGGGAGGACACCATGCCTGACGAGCGGGACACGCGCGACCGCGACGTCTACGTCGGTGTGACGCGGGGGGCCGGCTCCGGCCGCCATCGCCTGGTCACCGGCGCCGTGTTCGACGGGCGCTCGACCGGCACCACCACGCGCATGCTCATCGGCGTCGTGCTCGTCTTCTTCGGGCTGCTGTGGACGGTCGACAACCTCGGCTGGACCGCCGCGGGCGAGGTCATGCGCTGGTGGCCCGTGCTGGTGCTCCTCTACGGCATCATGCGGCTGGTCGGCTCGGGCGTCCGGCGGAGCACGCTGCAGGGCGTGTTCTTCACGCTCGTGGGCGGCCTCCTGGTCATCGCGCGCATCGCCAACGTGAGCGTCGGCCTCGGCATCGCGTTCCCCCTGCTCATGATCCTGGGCGGCATCGGCATCGTCCGCCGCACGATGCTCGGCGAGCGCTTCGTGAGAACGGGCGAGTCCGCGGAGGAGGTCATCCGGCTGACCGCGGTCATGGGCGGCGTGAGCAGCCGCGGCGTCGGCACCGACGTGCGCCGGGGCGAGCTTTGCGCCGTGATGGGCGGCATCGTGCTCGACCTGCGCGAGGCGCAGCCCGCCGAGGGGCGCATGACGATCGACACGTGCGCGTGCCTGGGCGGCATCGAGATCATCGTGCCCGAGACCTGGCGCGTCGAGAGCGAGATCGCGCCCATCGTGGGCGGCTTCGACGACCAGACGCAGCGCGTGAGCGAGGGCCCGCCCGCGTGCACGCTGCTGCTCACCGGCACCGCCATCCTGGGCGGCGTCGTGGCCCGCAACCACCCGGCATCGGACCGCGAGGTGCACATCACGCGCCGTCGCCGGCGCCGCGGCATGGACGACGTGCGCGAGGTGCACGTGGGCCCGACCGGCATCACCGTGAAGCGCGGCGGCAAGGGCGACGTGCGCATCGATCCGTTCGGCGTCCACGTCAGCCAGGAGCCGCCAGCGGCACCGCCCGACGCGACGCCGGGGCCGCCGCCGGGCGCGCCGCCGCCCGTGGAACCGCGCTGACCATGCACCCGCTGCTCCGCCGCCGCCTGTGGCTCGCCGGCTACGTGCTCGCGTGGCTGGTGGCGGGCGTGGCGATGGTGGGCACGCTGCGCGGCATCGTGCCGCAGCCGGCGGGATTCGCGTACGCGTTCGCCGTGCCGCTCGCGGCGTTCTACGGCCTCGCCGTGCTCTCCGCGTGGTGGGTGTGCCGCGCGAACCCGCTGGAGCGGATGCCGGCGTCGCGGGTGGCCCGCGCGCAGCTCGGCGCGGCGGTGCAGGCCGCCGCGGTGTGGGCGGTCGTCGGTGCGCTCTGGGGCCTCGCGCTCACGCGCCTGCCCGTGGGCGTCGTGCCGCGGCGCACGCTCGTCGCCGACGTGCTCGTGCTCGGGGCCCAGGGCGTGCCGCTCTACCTCGTATCGGCGATGTTCCACTACCTCGCGCTCGCGTTCGAGGCCTCGCGCGAGGCCGAGCGCCGCCTGCTCGAATCCGAGCTGGGGGCGCGGGAGGCCGAGCTGCGCGCGCTGCGCGCCCAGCTCAATCCGCACTTCCTCTTCAACAGCCTCAATTCGATCAACGCGCTCGTGGCCTCGGATCCCGAGGGTGCGCGGCGCATGTGCGAAGGACTCGGCGACTTCCTGCGGCGCACGCTCGCGCTGGGCGCCCGCGACGACGTGGCGCTGGGCGAAGAGCTGGAACTCGTGGACCGCTACCTCGGGATCGAGCGCGTGCGCTTCGGCGAGCGGCTGCGTGTGCGCCACGATTGCGCGCCCGAAGCGCTCGCGTGCCGCGTGCCGCCGCTGCTGCTGCAGCCGCTGGTCGAGAACGCGGTCAAGCACGGCGTCGCGGCGCTGGTGGAGGGCGGTACCATCGTCATCCGCGCGCGCCTGGCGGGCGGGCGGCTGGTGCTGACCGTTGAGAATCCCGTCGACCGCGACGCGCCCGCGCGCTCCGGCGCCAACCTGGGGCTCGAGAACGTGCGCCGCCGGCTGCACGCGTTCGGGGCGCAGGAAGCGCGGCTGCGGGCGGAATCCGACGAGGAGCGGTTCCTCGTGACGCTGGCGCTGCCGGCGGTCGCGGGCGCCGCGGAGGAGGTGGCGACGTGAGCGAGGCGGCACGGCTGCGGGCGATGATCGTGGACGACGAGGTGCCGGCGCGGGCGCTGCTTCGCGAGTACCTCGGTGCCCACGCCGACGTCGAGGTGGTGGCCGAATGCGCGAACGGCTTCGAGGCGGTCAAGGCCGCGGGCGAGCTCGCGCCCGACCTGGTCTTCCTCGACGTGCAGATGCCCAAGCTCGACGGCTTCGAGGTGCTCGAGCTGCTCGAGCCCCGGCCCGCGGTGGTCTTCTGCACCGCCTACGACGAGTTCGCGCTGCGCGCCTTCGAGGTCAACGCCGTCGACTACCTGCTCAAGCCGTTCAGCCGCGAGCGCCTCACCGGGGCGCTC
>JBAIWU010000058.1:0-6022 GCA_037917155.1 Candidatus Eiseniibacteriota bacterium | reverse complement strand
GGTTCCGACAGGAACCGGCCCTTTCGCTTCCGCCCGCCCCGCCCCGGCCGTGCGCTCGATGATCCGATCCTGCCGCTCCGCTATGATGCGCGCATGATTGCGCTCATCATCGCGCCCGCCCTGCTGGCCTCGCTCGTGCTCGCCGCGCACTTCCTGCGGCGCGGCCAGCTCGTGCCGTGCGCGCTCTGCCTCGCGCTGGCGGCGCTGGCGTTCGTGCGCCGGCCTTGGGCGCGGCGGGTCTGGCAGGGGTTCCTGGGGCTGGGCGTGCTCGTCTGGCTCGCGACGCTCTCGGCCATCGTGCGGCTGCGGATTCGCGAGGGCGAGCCCTGGTCGCGCTCGGCCGTCATCCTCGGCGCCGTCGCCGCGTTCACGCTGCTCGCCGCGCTGCTGCTCGAGCTGCGCCGCGTCCGCGCGCACTACGGCGGCGACGCCGGCCCGGCGCGCGACTGATCGCGGCGCCGCCCGCCGGCCGTCAGCGAGGGATCGCGACGAGCGACTGGCGCAGCGGGTCGGTCGCCCAGAGCGTCGAGTCGGCGCCGGTCACCTCGTCGAGCAGCACGCCGGCCCGGAGCGGCGGTCCGACGACACGGTTGGTCGCCGGGTCCACGCAGGTCAGCGTGCCGTCGCACCGGCCGCCCACCCACACCCTGCCGCCCGCGAAGGCGACCGGGCCCGCGGCGCTGCCCGGCAGCGGGATCGTGGCCGTCACGGTCCGCGTGGCCGGATCGACGCGCTGCAGCGCCCGCATGTCGAGCGAGAGCACCCAGATCGACCCGGCGCCGGCGGCGACGAAGTACGGCTCGCCGCCCACGCCGATCGGCGCGCCGCGCTCGAGCGCGGACCGGGGATCGATGCTGACGAGCACGCGGCGCTCCGTGTCCGTCACCCAGACGAGCCCGCCGGAGCAGGTCACGCCGCACGGCGAGCGCAGCCCCGCCACCCGCCGGGGTTCCGCGTCGGGCGAGCGCGCGTCGATGCCCCAGACCGCGTGGCCCTCGAGGTCCGTGACCCAGACGCCGTCGCCGTCCGCGGCCGCCCAGATCGGCCGGCCGCCGAAGCGCAGCGTCGCGGTGACACGGTTCGTGGCCGCGTCGATGCGCACGATGCCCGGCCGCGATTTCGCGTGGCACACGACCCAGACCGCGTCCGATGTGGTCGCCAGCCCCCACGTCTCCTTCGGGACCGGGATGCGCGCCAGCACGGCGCCCGTCGCGGGGTCGATCCTCAGGACCTCGTCGGCGTCGCGAGCCGCGGGCCCCTCCTCCGCAGGCCGCCGGTACCGCTGGACCCAGACCGAGCCGTGCGCGACCCGCAGCGACGAGAGTTCGCCGCCGAGCTTGAGCTCGCGGCCCGCCGTCGTGTCGCGGAGCACGAGCCGCACGCCGTCGAGGAACGCCGCCGCCGCGACCGAGTCCGCGGGCGCGTCGCGCGGCCCGGTCCGCTCCGTGTAGTCGACCCGGATCAGCAGCCCGGGCGCCTGCGGATGGACGACGTACCGCTGCCACACCGACAGCACGAACGTCTCGCCGCGGTGGCGCGGGACGTCGCGGTCCTCGACCACGCACCGCACGCGCAGGCCCGGCGCGCCGCCCGAGGTGTCCGGAACGATCGCGAGCGCGACGGGCTCGAGGGGGCGGTCGCCCTCCCCGCCGGCCTCGGCGATGCCGCCGGCGAGCGCGCGCAGGGAATCCGGCGTGAGCGAGCCGGGATCGAGGCGGATCGTCGTGACGGACGCGAGCAGCGTGCGCGTGCCGCCGCCGGCGGGGCGCGCGAAGCCGACCGACGCCTCGCCCTCGCGCGTCACGAGCCAGCCGACGCCGGCGGGCGGCCTCACGACGCAGCCGCGCAGCGGGATCACGCGCGTGGGATCGGCGATGGGCCGGTACGTGCGCGCGGGCTCCGCGGCGGCCAGCGCGGCGGCGCACGAGGCGACGGCGAGCAGCGCGAGACCCGGGCGTGACGTGCGCATCGCGATCCTCCCTAGGGAAGTCCCTTCATGGCGGACGCGGCGAAACGGGTGATCGCGCTCTCGCCGACCTGGCCCTGTGCGTACGCGTACTCGGACCATAGGATCTCACCGCTGCGCGCGTCGAGCAGCGCGAACTCGAGGCTCGTCTGGGAGGTCTTGGTCATGACGACGGTGCCCGCGCTCAGCAGCCCGCTCAGGAACGCCTGCCGGAACTTCTTCCCCGTCGGGACGTTCCAGCCGCGGATCACGACCGCGCCGATCACCCGCGCACCGAGGCTGTCGCCGAGCTGGATGGGCTCGGGGACGTAGTCCGGCGTGTGCTTCGCCTTCCGCTCGTAGCCGAGCATGCGACGGGCGAGCGAGCCCCAGGCTGCGCTGACGGCGGGGCGGCCCGCCAGCGCCGAGTCGAGCTCGAACGGTGCGCGGGCCAGCTCGGCCGAGTCCCCGGGCGCCCGCACCGCCGTGCTGCGGCGCAGCTCGTACGTGGGCGTGTCCGTGAGCTGGCCGCCGAGCGAGGCGACGAGCGCCCGGTCGACCGCGTAGCCCTTGGCCGCGAGCCCATCGCGGAACTGCCGGAGCGCGTGCTCGGCGAGCGCGCGCGACGTGCCGAGCTCGACGACCTTGACGTCGCCGTCCACGTCGACGAGCACGGCGCTCTCGACCAGCAGCAGGATGGAGCCGAGCGAGTCCTTGCGCGCCGGGAACTCGGGGTAGTTCTTGACCGACGTGGCGCCGGCTGTGCCGGCGAGCAGGACCAGCGATGCCACGACGACGAGCCGGACGACGAGGGCGGGGATGTTCATGGCGGCGGCCTCCGGGGGAACGGTGGACGTTCCGTGGCGAGCAGGGGCTCGCCGCGTCGCGGCCCGGGCGACGCGGGCGGAGCCGCCGGCCTCGCGGCGGAGGGGGATGCAACCCGCTGTTCCGCGGGGCGGATCCCGCGGGACACGAAGAACGATAGCGCGATCGGGCGCCCTCACGAGCGGGCGTGTCCCGCGGGGGAATCGTCCCCGCCGCGGGCGGACCCGGCCCGGGCGCCGCGCGCGCGCCCGCGCCGCTTGCCGGGGCGACCCCCGGCGCGGATGATGCGCGGATGATCGTCCCCCGCGAGGTCCCCGAGCTCGGCACGGCCCGCATGCGCCTGCGCGCGTGCGAGCCCTCCGATGCGGCCGCTCTGTTCGCGATCTACTCCGATCCCGAGGTCATGCGCTACGGGAGCTCGCTGCCCATGACGACGCTGGCCGAGGCGGAGGCGAAGCTCGCCCAGCTCGGGCGGTTCGCCGCGGAGGGCACCGGCCTGTGCTGGGGGATGTGCCTGCGCGAGGACGGGCGGTTCGTCGGCACCTGCTCGCTCTTCCGCTTCGACACCCAGTGCGAGCGCGCCGAGATCGGCTACATGCTCGCGCGCGCGTACTGGGGCCGTGGCCTGATGAACGAGGCGCTCACGACGATCGTCGCCCACGCGTTCGGGCCCATGGGTGTCCGGCGGCTCGAGGCCGACCTCGATCCCGACAACGCCGCATCGGAGCGCGCGCTCGCGCGCCTGGGCTTCGCGCGCGAGGGGCTGCTGCGCGAGCGCTGGGTCGTGGGCGGCCACGTCTCGGACTCGCTGCTCATGGGGCTGCTGCGCCGCGAGTGGCTCGCCCGGCGGGCCGAGGCGGGCTAGGCGATCCGGTGTGCGGCCCGGCCGGAGCCGGCCCAGCGCGGCCCGGTTCGGCGCCCCTGGCGCGGGGCTCGGCCGCCCGCCTGCGCCCGGGCGACCCCGACACCGGGGCCGCGCCCCCCCTTCAGGGAGCGTTCAGTTTGACAGGCGGCGGGCCGATAGTTAAGGTGCCTCAACAGTCTTGAGGCGGCCTAATCGGCGAACCGATCGCCCGGCCGCCGTCCCGCCCGGCCCGCCGTCCACGTGGAGCTGCGCAACATGAGCATCTGGAAGAGGTTCAGCGAGAAGGAAGTGTCCCATTCCATGGCCCACTACCTCCAGGCCGTGGCGGCGCTCAAGACCGACAAGGGCCACGCGCGCGTGGGCGACATCGCCGAGCACCTCGGCGTGAGCAAGAGCGGCGTGACCTCGATGATGCGCGCGCTGCAGACGCGCGGGCTGGTCACGCACGAGCGCTACGGCTGCGTCGAGCTGACCGGCGCCGGCCAGCGCCTCGCGCAGCGCACCGAGTCGAGCCGGCGCGTGCTCACCACGTTCCTCTCGGAGATCCTCGGCGTGGACGAGGGCATCGCGAGCGAGGACGCGTGCATGATCGAGCACCTCGTCTCGCCCGAGGTGAGCGTCGAGCTGCTGCGCCTGACGAGCTTCCTGCGTTCGCAGCACCCGGTCGCCGCGCAGTTTCGCGAGGCCTACCGCACGAGCCCGCGCTCGTGCTCCGAGCACGCGCCCGGCGCGTGCGACCTGTGCGGCGCCACCTGCCTGCGCGAGTCGCTCGTGCGCGAGATCGGCGAGAGCGAGGTCGGCGCGTGAACGGGCCCGACGGCGGCTTCGAGAGCGAGCGCTCCCTCGACACGCTCGTGCCCGGCGAGTGCGGCGTCATCGCGCGCCTCGAGTGCGCGCCACCGATCGCGCGGCGGCTGATGGAGCTGGGCCTCGTGCCCGGCACGCCCGTGGAGATGATCCGTCGCGCGCCGCTGGGCGATCCGCTCGAGCTGGCCGCGCGCGGCGTCCACCTGTCCCTGCGCCGCTCGGAGGCGAGCCTGATCCATGTCGCGCCCTGCTGATCCGATGCCCGGCGCTCCCGCGATCGCGCTCGCCGGCGAGGGCGCCACGCCGCTGCCGGCCGCGCCTCGACGCGTCGCCATCCTCGGCAATCCCAACGCGGGCAAGTCGACGCTGTTCAACGCGCTCACCGGGCTGCGCCAGAAGGTCGGCAACTACCCGGGCGTCACGGTCGAGAAGAAGACCGGCGTGTGCGAGCTGCCCTCGGGGCGCCGCGCCGAGATCATCGACCTGCCGGGCAGCTACAGCCTGCAGCCCGCCTCGCCCGACGAGCGGATCGTGCGCGACGTGCTTCTGGGCCTGCAGGACGACACGCCGCCGCCCGACCTGATCGTGTTCGTGGTCGACGCGACGAACCTCGACCGCCACTTGTACCTCACGCTCCAGGTCGTCGAGCTGGGCCGGCCCATGGTGGTCGCGCTCAACATGATGGACTCCGCGCGCGAGCGCGGCCTCCAGATCGACGTGGACGCGCTCGCGCGCCAGCTCGGCGTGCCGGTGGTCGGCATCAGCGCGGCGCGCGGCGAGGGCCTCGGCCACCTGCGCCGGCTCATGGAGCGGGAGATCGAGCCCTCGGCGCGCTTCTTCCGCCGCTGGCCGCCGCACCTGCAGCGCGTGCTCGACCGGCTCGAGGCGCGGCTGCCGCGCGCCACGCGGCTGCCCGTCCGCGCGCGCCAGGACTTCGCGCTCGCGCTGCTGCTCGACGACGGCGAGGACGACGCGCTCGCGCGCGCCCTGCCCGCCGACGTGCTCGACGACGCGCACACGCTCGCCCGCCGGCTCGACATGCTCTCGCCCGGCTGGCGCTCGGACGACGTCGAGGGCCGCTACGAGGCGATCCGCGACACGGTCGCGCGGGCCGTCGTGTCGCCCGGCGAGGCGCGCGACCGCCGCCGCGAGGCGATCGACCGCGTGCTCACGCACCGCATCCTCGGGCCCGTCCTGTTCGTGCTGCTGATGGGCGCCGTGTTCCAGTCCGTGTTCGCGTGGGCGCAGCCCGCGATGGACCTGATCGACGCGTGGGTGGGCGCGTTCGGGCAGGTCGTGCGGGGCCTGCTGCCCGCTGGGCCGCTGCGCTCGCTGCTCGTCGACGGCGTCATCGCCGGCGTCGGCACGACGCTCACGTTCGTGCCCCAGATCGCGATCCTGTTCTTCTTCCTGTCCGTGCTCGAGGACACCGGCTACATGGCACGCGCCGCGTTCATCATGGACCGCATCATGGGCCGCGTCGGCCTCTCGGGGCGCGCGTTCATCCCGCTGCTCTCGTCGTTCGCGTGCGCGATCCCGGGCATCATGGCGACGCGCACGATCGACAACCGCCGCGACCG
>JBAIWU010000057.1:0-6827 GCA_037917155.1 Candidatus Eiseniibacteriota bacterium | reverse complement strand
GCCGCCCCAGCCGACGAGCGGCTGGCCCGCGCCCGGACCGTCGGGCGCGCGCTGGCCCGGCAGGCCGACGTTCCAGATCGGCCCGCCGGCCGACTGGGGCTCGATCCCGTAGTTGGCCACCGCCACGTAGTAGTTCCCCGGCGGCAGCGGGACGTTGGGCGAGAGGATCAGCTTGTTGTTGGCGCTGCAGGTCTCGTTCGTGGCGATGCCGTTCCCGGCGGCGTCGAACAGGAACACGTTCGGCCCCTGGATCACGACGCACTGCAGGAAGAGGAGCGGCGAGGCGATGGGCGTCGGCCCCGGCAGCTGGAAGCAGTACATGTCGACGTCGGTCGGCGAGCCGAGGTTGCCGGTGATGGTCGCGAGCGGGCCGGCGCCGAGCGTGGTCTGGGCGGTGCCGACGAGGTCGCCGGCGTCGCCGACCTCGTTCCAGGTCTGGGCGCGGGCGGCCGGCGCGAGCGCGAGCAGCGCGAGCACGAGGGCGACGAGGGCGGGACGGCGGATGCGGCGGGCGGGTGCGGCGGCAAGGGTGTCGGACATGGGCGCTCCGGAGGATGGAGGACGAAGCGACAATCGGTTCTCGATCTTCGCACGGCGACGTCCGTCCTAACAGGGGAATCCGCGCGCCGGGCGCCCCGCGCTCGGTTCCCGGGGCGGCTCGGCCACGAACGCGGCGCTGCGGGCTCCGCGCCGGGACCACCGGGTCCCCCCCGCAAGCGCCCAGGCCGCCGCGGCGTCAGCGCGCGTCCAGCTCCGCGAGGGCTGCGTGCGGCAGCACGGCGTGGACGCCGCGCACGCCGTTGACGACCTGCGTCACGCGCAGGTCCACGACGAGCGACGCGAGCGCCATGGCGCGACGGCGGTCGCCGCCGCGCAGCTCGACGATCAGATCGAGCATGTCCGAGAGCGCCACGGCCATCGCCTCGTCGAGGTCGGGATCGAACCCGAACGTGATCCAGCCCGCGGGCGTGTGCGCGCGCGGCCGCTCCAGCCGCAGGTCCGGGCGCAGGTCGAACCCGAGCTCGGCGCGCTCCATCGGGCATTCGAGCGCCGGGCCGGCGACCTCGCCGTCGCCCTGTACGGCATGGCCGTCGCCGGTCGAGAACAGCGCCCCGTCCACGGGAATCGGCAGGAGCAGCCGGCTCCCCTCGACCAGCTCGCGGCAGTCGATGTTGCCGCCGCACGCGCGCGGCGGCACGGTCGAGTGGCGCCCGGGCTCGTCGGGCGGCATGCCCAGGATGCCCATGAACGGCCGCAGCCGCACGCGCTCGCCTCGCGCGTTGCGCCCGAGGCCGGCGTCGGGATCCAGCGCCCAGCGCTCGGTGTGGCGCTCGCCGCCCGCCAGGCCGAGCCGCGTGTTCGTCGGCGTCGGCGCGCCACCCGCCGAGGTCCAGCCCCACGTGCCGGTGCGCAGCGCGAGCACGCGCACCTCGAGCGTCATACCCTTCCTCGCGCCCTCGATCCACACCGGCCCGACGATCGCGTGCCCCGGGTCGCGCTCGGGGTCGCGGTGCGGCCACGGCGTCGCGGGCGCGAACGGATCCGGGTTCTCGAAGCAGCCCCAGCCCACGTCGAGCGTGCGGAACGTGACGCGGTCGCCCGGCGCGATGCGGAGCACGGGCGGCAGCTCGCGCGAGAAGTGGCCGTGGAGCGTGGCGGCGGTGGGCTCGAGCGCGTGCGCGGTCATGGGCCGCGATCCTACCCGAGGGTCGCCCGCCGGCGCGACGGCCGGCGCCGGCGCGCGGCGTCAGGGCTGCGGACCGCCCGCGCCGCGGTAGCGGACGATGTTCACGGACTCGAGCGTGACGAGTCCCTCCTGCACGAGCGCGTCGACCTCTTTCATGAAGCGCTGGATCGCCTCCTCGGAGTCGACCAGCTCGATCACGACGGGCAGGTCGCTCGAGAGCTCGGCCAGCTTGGCGGTGTGCATGCGCGAGTGGCGCCCGAAGCCGAGCGGGCCGTGCAGCACCGTGGCGCCCTCGAGGCCCATCGCGTGCGCCCGCTGCACGAGCACCCGGTGCAGTGGCTGGCCCTCGTGCCGGTCCGAGTCGCCGATGAAGATGCGCAGCAGCGTGCCCTTGCTCGTCTCGATCATGACGCGTCCTCCGCGCCGCCGCCGCGGTAGTGCACGACGTGCGCGCGCTCCAGCGTGACCCGCACCGGGCGGCCCTCGAGCATGGGCGCGGCGCGCTCGAGGAAGGCGCGCACGGCCTCGTCGGTGTCGACGATCTCGACCACGACCGGGTGCTCCTCCCGCAGCCCGCCGGCGTGCTCGCCCAGCAGCCTCCCGCGCTCGACGTAGCCGTATGTTCCGCCGAGCACGGTCGCCCCGGCGAGGTGCTCTTTGCGCGCGCGGCCCACGAGCGCCTCGTAGAGCGGCCCCAGGTGCCACGTCTCGAAGTTGCTCATGTGCATGCGCAGCAGCACCTGCTCGCCCTCGAGCTTCACGACGCACCTCCCAGCGCCGGCACGAGCAGGATGCCGAGCCGCACGCCCGCCAGTCCCGCGGCCACGCTCAGCACGATGTTCGCGCCCGCCCGCAGCCACGCGCCGTCCGCGAACAGGCCGTTCGTCTCCCAGGCGAACGACGAGAACGTCGTGAGCGAACCCAGGAACCCGACGATCACGAGCTGCCGGACCAGCTCGGGCCGGTCGACGAGGCGCGCCGTCACGACCGTGCCGAAGAAGCCGATCGCGAGGCAGCCGACGACGTTCACGACGAACGTGCCCCAGGGGAAGGCGGTGCCCAGCCACTGCGCCATCACGCGGTTCACGAGGTAGCGCGCGTTGGCGCCGAGCACGGCGCCGAGCGAGATCCAGAGAAACGGCGTCAGCCGGCCGATGGCGGGCCTCCGGGAGCGGGGGTGGCGTGCCGAGGACGGGCGGATGCTAGCGCATCGCGGCGCGCCTGGGACAGGCGGCTGCAGGTCCGGAGTTCCGTGCGTGATCGGCGCGTGCGGCTGCGCTACGCTGCGCCGGCCACGCCGCATCGACGGCCGCTCGAACGCGCGAGGTCCTTCGTGACGCGACCCCACGGGCTGTCCAAGTCCCGCTTCACCGCCGGGCTGCAGTGCCACCGCCAGCTCTGGTGGCGCGTCCACGAGCCCGGGGCGCCCGAGCTCGTGCCCGACCCCGCGCAGCAGGCCGTGTTCGACCAGGGCACGCGCGTCGGCGAGCTCGCCCGCACGTACGTGCCCGGCGGCACGCTCGTCGACGCGCCGTGGGAGTCGTTCGAGGCGCGGCTCGCGGCGACACGCGAGGCGCTCGCGAGCGACACGCCCGCGATCTACGAGGCGGCGTTCCTCGCCGACGACGTCTTCGTCGCCGTCGACATCCTCGAGCGCGCGCCCGGCGGCTGGCGGCTCGTCGAGGTGAAGTCCTCGACCACCGTGAAGGAGCAGCACGTGCCCGACGCCGCCGTGCAGGTGCACGTGCTGCGGAAGGCGGGCCTCGCCGTGACCGGCGCCGACGTGATGGTGCTCAACCGCGCCTGCACCTTCCCCGACCTCTCCGACCTGTTCCGCCGCGAGGACGTCACGCGGCAGGTCGAGGCGCTGCTGCCCGACGTGCCCGGCCTCGTGCGCGCGCAGATCGGGATGCTGCGCGGAGCGCTGCCCGTCGTGCCCGCGGGCCCGCACTGCCACGAGCCCTACGAGTGCCCGTTCCTGGCCCGCTGCTGGCCGCCGCTGCCCGAGCACCACGTCAGCACGCTCTACTACATGCGCCGCGCGGCCGATGGCTTCGAGGCGCGGGGCTGGCACACGATCCACGACCTGCCCGACGGCCTCGCGCTCAACACGCAGGCCGATCGCCAGCGCCGCGCGGTGCAGTCGGGGCGGCTGCTGGTCGAGGGCGACCTCGCCGGCTCGCTCGCCTGTTTCGAGGGCCCGCTCGCCTTCCTCGACTTCGAGACCGTGATGCCCGCGATCCCGGCGTGGGACGGCTGCCATCCCTACGACCAGGTCCCGGCCCAGTTCAGCTGCCACCTCGAGCGCGCCGACGGCTCGCTGGACCACCACGCGTGGGTCGCGGACGGCCCGGCCGACCCGCGCCCCGAGATGGCGCGGCGCGTGATCGAGGCGTGCAGGGGCGCCCGCACGGTGGTCGCGTACAACATGGCGTTCGAGAAGGGCTGCCTCGAGCGCATGGCGCAGGCCGTGCCGGCGCTCGCGGGCGCGCTGCGCGACGTGATCGCGCGGCTCGCGGACCCGCTGCTCGTCGTGCGCGACCACGTCTACCACCCCGACTTCGGCGGCAGCTTCAGCCTCAAGCGCGTGCTGCCCGCGCTGGTCCCGGGCCTCGACTACGGGGATCTCGAGATCGCGGAGGGCGGGCTCGCCTCGGTCGAGCTCGCGCGGCTCGTCTTCGACGGGGACGCGATGCCGGCGGACGAGCGCCGGCGCCGACGCGACGCGCTGCTGGCCTACTGCGAGCGCGACACGCTCGCCATGGTGCGGCTCATGGAGCGCCTGCGCGAACTGTCCGCCGCGCCCGACCCGTAGCCGCGCTCGCGCCGCTCGCGCGCGATCTCCCGCCGGGAGCGGCGCGCCCGCCCGCGCCGGAGTGCCGGGGGTAGCATTCCATCGTGCGCCGCGCCCCATCGCGGCGCCGGGGAGGTCGCCCTGGGCACGCTGAGCATGACGGCTCGCGGTGTCGCGAGCGCCGTGGGCTTCCGCCGGCCGGACAACAAGTGGCTCGTCGCCGCGTCGGTGAGCTTCGGCGCGATCATGGCGACGATCGACATCTCGATCGTCAACGTCGCGCTGCCCCAGATCCGCGGCTCGATCGGGGCGACCATCGACCAGATGACGGCGCTGGCCACGTCGTTCGCCATCGCGCAGGTCATCGTCATGCCGCTGACCGCGTTCCTCGGGCGCTTCTTCGGCCAGAAGCGCGTGTACCTGTTCTGCCTCGGCCTGTTCGTGGTGGGCTCGATGCTGTGCGGCCTCGCCCACACGCTGGGCGAGCTCATCGCGGCCCGCGCGCTCCAGGGGCTGGGCGCGGGCGCGCTGCAGCCGAGCCAGATGGCGATCCTGCGGCAGACGTTCCCCCCGCGCGAGCAGGGCATGGCGATGGCGTTCGTCGGCATGGTCATCGTGATCGGGCCGGCGGCGGGGCCGACGCTCGGCGGCTGGATCGTGGACAACTGGTCGTGGCCGTGGATCTTCTTCATCAACCTGCCGGTCGGCATCCTCGGCATCTCCATGGTCAGCCGGTTCGTCCACGAGCCCGAGGACATCCGCGCCGCGAACAAGGCGCAGGCCGCGG
The DNA here is from genome assembly GCA_037917155.1 of Candidatus Eiseniibacteriota bacterium. Lineage (GTDB taxonomy): Bacteria > Eisenbacteria > RBG-16-71-46 > RBG-16-71-46 > RBG-16-71-46 > CAIXRL01. The sequence continues at coordinate 1,559 of JBAIWU010000057.1, read as the reverse complement.
TGATGCGGCGCGCCCTCGACTGGCAGGGCATCGTGCTCATGAGCGTCGGCCTCGCGTCGCTCCAGTTCGTGCTGCAGGAGGGCGACCGGCTCGACTGGTTCGAGTCGCGGCTCGTCACCGTCGCGGTCGTGACCGCGGTGCTGACGCTCGCGGGCTTCGTGGCGAAGGAGCTGTCCGCGCCCGCGCCGGCCGTGCTGCTGCGGCTGTTCCGCGATCCGGTGTTCGCGTCGTCGACCGTGATCGGCAGCATCATGTTCGCGAACCTGATGGCGAACATGTTCCTGCTCCCGGTCTTCATGCAGGAGCTGCTCGGCTTCACCGCGCTCAAGTCCGGCCTCGCGCTGGTGCCGCGCGCGCTCATCATGCTGGTGGTCACGCCGATCGTGGGCCGGATCTACAACCACGTCTCGCCGCGCCTGCTCGTGGCGATCGGCGTGACGTGCGTGGCGATCGGCTCGCTGCAGATGGGCGGATTCACCCTCGAGACGAGCGAGGCGGGCATCGTGACGACGCTGCTGCTGCAGGGCGTCGGGTTCTCCTGCCTCTTCGTGCCGCTCACGACCGTCGCCCTGAGCCACATCGAGCGCACGAAGCTCACCGACGCGAGCGGGCTCAACTCCCTGCTGCGGCAGTTCGGCGGCTCGGCCGGGCTCGCGATCTACGGCACGATGCTCGAGCAGGCCCAGATCCGCGCTCACGCCCACCTCGCCGAGCACGTGACCGCGTTCCGCCCCGAGGCGCTGCATCGGCTCGATGCGATCACGGCGGCGCTCTTCGCCCGCGGCATGGACCCGGTGTCCGCGCGCCAAGCCGCGCTGCAGGCGCTGGACGGCACCGTGCAGCTGCAGGGCTCGGTGATCGCGTTCGAGCGCATCTTCGTCCTGACCGGCTACTCGATGCTCGCGATGCTGCCGCTCACCCTGCTGCTGCGCGATCGCACGCGCGAGGAGGCGGCGGCCGCGCGGCGGGCGGGCTCCGGCACGAGCCGGACGACGAAGCGCTCCGGCGCGGGCCCGATCCAGCGGAAGGGGTAGCAGGTCACGAGCGTCAGGCGGCTGTCGCGCGTCGGCCCGACGAGGTCGGTGCGCGCCGGCGGCACGACACGGGTGGACGCCACGCGGTAGCGGAACACCCCGTCGGGCGTCGTGACGATCACCCGGTCGCCCCGCGCGATGCCGCGCAGCGCGCGGAAGTACGTGTCGCGGTGTGCCGCGAGCACGACGTTGCCGCGCTCCCCCGGGAACGCGGAGTCGCGCGCGTGCCCCACGCCCCGCCGCAGCGCCTCCGGCGTCGTGCCGTCGACGACGATCGCCGAGAGCCCGAGCCGCGGGATCGCGAGCCGGCCCACGAGTCCGGTGCGGCGCGCCTCGCGCCGCGTGCGCACGGCGGCGTGCGGCCCGCCCGGCGCGGACGCGGCCACGCCGAGCCCGGCGAGCTCGCGCCCGTACGCCGCCTGCGACCACCACCCGTCGGCGGCGGCCCACAGCCAGGCGCCGAGCAGCAGCGCGGCGCAGGCCCAGAGCAGCCGCTCGAGTCCCGGGCGGAGGAGCGCGCCGGGG
>JBAIWU010000056.1:0-2758 GCA_037917155.1 Candidatus Eiseniibacteriota bacterium | reverse complement strand
GGCGCCGGGTCGGAAGCGACCCGGCGCCGCCGTGGGCTTCCCCCGCGAGCCGATCAACGATAGATGCTCTTCAGCGCTCCCCACGACTTCGTCTGCACGGGCACGGCGCCGCTGGCGCACAGCCACCGGAAGACATTGCCCCAGTACGTGTCGGAGCCCGGACGGAACGAGTACGGGCTCATGTTGCCGGTCTCGAACACGACGTGGCCTTCGCCGATGGAGCCGGCGCCGAGCGCCATCGTCGAGTTCGTGCAATCGAGGTTGCGGGCCAGCACCGTGTAGGCCGGGCCGTACGGACCGACGAGGTCGAAGTCGCCCGAGAGGTCGGCGTCCGCGAGGCCGCCCGTGATCGGGTGCCCCGGGTTCACGATCGTCGGGTTGTAGAACGACGAGCCCCCGTCGATGCCGCACCAGTAGACGTGGTCGATCTGCACGCCGAATCCCGGCGGCGCGTAGTCGATCGCGCCCACGTGGTTGGGCTGGTGGATCAGCAGGCCGTGGCCGCCGGAGACGTACGCGGCGATGTCCGCCTGCGCGGCCCCGATCACGCCGGGGCCGGTGTACGCGACGACGAGCACGCGGTACTGCGAGAGGTTGCTGGCGCCGAGCATGGCGGGATCGGAGGTCTGCGTCACCAGGTAACCCAGCGACTGCAGGCGCGCGATCTCGTTGCCGGAGTCGCCGCCGAACCAGAGCACGTTGCAGTCGCAGTTGACCGGCGGCGGGCTCGGGGCGGTGGTCGCCGAGCGTTCCGTGTCGATGCCGGTCGACAGCATGGCCGCGTGCGCCGGCATGGCCAGCAGGCACGCGAGCAGTGAACCGAGAACCAGAGTGGAGCGTGGGGACATGGGGCCACTCCTCACCGCGGGTGCGTGGGGCGCCGCGGCCACCGCGCGCTCGTTGGACGCGGTGGAAAGGATCGACGCCCGCCGCGGCGAGGTGCGGTTCGCGCCGCCCGAGAGGTGCGGCCCGGCGCGCCGGGCCCGGCGAACGTCCGGGCGACCGGGGGAACACGCGTGCCGCCCGCCGGAAAGCTAGCACCGGCTCCCGCGGCCGCATGGTGCGAGCCGGCGTGCGGTGCGCGAGCCGGTGCGCCGCCCGCCGCCGCGTCGGGGGCGCGGCGGGGCGCCCGCGGCGCTCCCATGCGCGCGCGGGCCGGCGGAACGAGTGGAGGCGCGCCGGGTTGGCGAGCCTCCGGCGTGCGGTCTCAGGCCGGGACGAGCGTGTGCGCGGGGGAGCGGCGGCGCCGTTTCCCTTCCGGGGAAGCGGCGAGCGCGACCATGAGCGCCTTCTGCAGGTGCAGCCGGTTCTCGGCCTGCTCGACGACGATGCTCTGCGGACCGTCGATCACCTCGTCGGTGACCTCCTCGCCGCGGTGCGCGGGCAGGCAGTGCATGAACGCCGCGTCCTCCTTCGCGCGCGCCATCATCGCCTCGTCCACGGTGAAGCCGGCGAACGCCACACGGCGCAGCTCGCTCTCCTTCTCCTGGCCCATGCTCGTCCACGTATCGGTGTAGACGACGTCGGCGTCGCGCACGGCCTCGCGCGGGTCGCGGAAGCGGCGCACGCCGCCGCGGCTGCGCTTCTCGGCCTCGAGGAACAGCTCCGCGTTGGGCTCGAAGCCCTCGGGCACCGCGACGTGCAGCCGGAAGCCGAAGATCGTCGCGGCCTCGAGCCAGGACTGCAGCACGTTGTTGCCGTCGCCCACCCACGCCACCGTGATCGCGTCGAGGTCGCGGCCGGCCCGCCAGAGCGTGTAGAGGTCGGCGAGGATCTGGCACGGGTGCGACTGGTCGGTGAGCGCGTTGATCACCGGCACGGATGCGTGCGCGGCCAGCGCCTGGACCAGCGAGTGCCGGAACGTGCGGATCACGATCAGGTCGACCATGCCCGAGAGCACGTGCGCCACGTCGGGCACGCTCTCGCGTCCGTTCTCGGACACCTCGACCGCGCCGAGGTCGATCGCGTCGCCGCCCAGCTCGTGCATGCCGACGGTGAACGAGACGCGCGTGCGCAGCGACGGCTTGTGGAAGACGAGCGCCGCGGTCCTGCCCGCGAGCGGGCGGGGAGCGCGCGGCGTGCCGCGCGCGGCGCGCAGCCGGTCGGCGTCGACGAAGAGCTTCAGGACCCACTCGCGCTCGAGGCCGAGCAGGTCGATCAGGTGGTTCGGTTGAGCGGTCACGTCCGCGACCTCCTAGGGAATCACCGGCAGCGACACGTCGTCGTGTGCCGTCTGGGGCATGGGCAGCGTGTACGAGAGGGCCGAGCGCGCCGCTTCCGCGGACGCTCCGGGAACCAGGTCCAACGCCACCGCGACCTCGTCGCAGGCGTGGCGGCGCGCGCACTTCACGCAGTCCGTCCACACCTTGCGCGGCATCGAGTCGCGGGCCTCCACGCCGAAGCCGCAGCGCTGGAAGAACTCCACCTCGCGCGTGAGCGCGATGACGCGGGGCAGGCCGAGCGCGCGCGCGTCGGCGACCACGGCCTCGACGAGCGCCTGGCCGAGGCCCTTGCCGTGCGCGTCGGGCCGCACCGCGAGCGAGCGCACCTCGCCGAGGTCGCGCCACAGCAGCCGCAGCGCGGCGCACGCGACCACCTCGCCGTTCTCCTCGGCGACGTGGAACTCGCGGATGCACTGGTACAGCTCGCTCACCGGGCGCGGCAGCAGCACGCCCTGGACGACGTAGTCCGCCATCACCCCGGCGATGCCGGGGACGTCCTCGAGCCGCGCGCGCCGCACGGTGACGCCGTTCGGCGC
>JBAIWU010000055.1:0-6263 GCA_037917155.1 Candidatus Eiseniibacteriota bacterium | reverse complement strand
GCCGGCGGCGAAGGCCGCGCCCAAGCCGGCGCCGCCGCCCGCGGCGGCGCGCAAGGGCCGCGGCCGCGCCGCGGCGGCCGCGCCGGCGCCCGAGATCGACGAGGCGGTGCTCGACGCCGCGGTGGGCTCGAAGGCGCGCGGCAAGAACCTCGTCATCGTCGAGTCGCCGACCAAGTCGAAGACGCTGAACAAGTTCCTCGGCAAGGACTTCATGGTGCTGGCCTCCAACGGCCACATCAAGGACCTGCCCAAGAGCCAGCTCGGCGTCGACATCGAGCACGACTTCGAGCCGGAGTACGTGCTCATTCCGTCCAAGCGCGCGGTCGTCGCGAAGATCCGCGCCGCCGCGCGGCACGCCGCGATGATCTACCTCGCGCCCGACCCCGACCGGGAGGGCGAGGCCATCGCCTGCCACCTCGCCGGCGAGCTCGCGTCGGCGAAGCGGCCCATCCGGCGGCTGACGTTCAACGAGATCACGCAGCGCGCCGTGACCGAGGCGCTGGGGAACTCGCGCGACCTCGACCTGAACCTCTACAACGCGCAGCAGGGCCGGCGCGTGCTCGACCGGCTCGTGGGCTACAAGGTGAGCCCGTTCGTCTGGAGCACGATCAAGTACGGGCTCTCGGCCGGGCGCGTGCAGAGCGTGGCGCTGCGCCTGATCTGCGAGCGCGAAGCGGCGATCCAGGCGTTCGTGCCCGAGGAGTACTGGACCGTCGAGATCGACTACCGGACCGTCGCCGGCGAGCCCTTCACCGCGCGGCTCGTGCGGGTGGGCGAGGAGAAGCTCAAGGACGGCCGGCTCGCGGGCGCGGTGGCCGGGGCGCAGGCGCAGGCGCTCGCGAAGGAGCTGGCGGGCGCGACCGCGCGCGTCGCGGGCATGGACGTCAAGCCCAGGCGCGACGGCGCGAAGCCGCCGTTCATCACGAGCACGCTGCAGCAGGTCGCGAGCAACCGGCTCGGCTTCACGAGCCAGCGCACCATGCAGGTGGCACAGAAGCTCTACGAGGGCATCGAGATCAAGGGACAGGGCAGCGTCGGCCTCATCACCTCCATGCGCACGGACTCGCCGCGCCTCGCGGACGAGGCCATGGCCGAGATGCGCGACTGGCTCGGCCGCGAGTTCGGCGCGGACTACGTGCCCGCGAAGCCCAACCTCTACCGCGGCAAGAAGGGCGCCCAGGACGCGCACGAGGCGATCCGACCCACCTCGATCGCGCGCACGCCCGCGTCGCTGCGGCCGTTCCTGAGCGACGAGCAGTTCAAGCTCTACGACCTCATCTGGAAGCGCGCGCTCGCCTCGCAGGCGACGCCGGCGCAGAAGGACCTCACGACCGTGGACATCGAGTCCGGCCGGCTGGGCCTGCGGGCGTCGGGCAGCGTGCTGCGTTTCCCGGGCTGGCTGCGGGTCTACGGCCGGGACGAGGACGACGAGGCCGACGAGGACCGCCTGCCCGAGCTGGCCGAGGGCGACGCGCTCGCCGTGGCCGGCGCGCCCGTGGGCGAGCACGAGGCCGCGGTGCGACCCGAGCAGCACTTCACGCAGCCGCTGCCGCGCTACACGGACGCCTCGCTCATCCGGGCCCTCGAGGAGCAGAACATCGGCCGGCCCAGCACGTACGCGACGATCGTCACGACGATCACCAAGCGCGACTACACCGAGCGCGAGGGCCGCGCGCTCAAGCCGACCGACCTCGGCATGCTCGTGAACCAGCTCCTCGTCGACACGTTCCCCGACGTCTTCAACGTCGAGTTCACGGCCGGCATGGAGGAGGAGCTCGACGAGGTCGAGGAGGGCAAGCGCGAGTGGCACTCGGTCGTGCGCGAGCTGTGGAACCCGCTGTCGCTCGACCTCGAGAAGGCCAAGAAGAAGACCAAGGAGATCAAGGCCAGCCTGCAGCAGGCCACGGACATCACCTGCCCGTCCTGCGGCCAGCACAAGCTGGTCAAGAAGTTCGGCCGCAACGGCGCGTTCCTCGCGTGTCCGGGCTACCCCGAGTGCAAGCACACGCAGCCGCTCGACGCGTCCGAGCTGCCGGTGCCGGTGCCGGGCACCTGCGACCTGTGCGGCTCGGGTCTCGTCGCGCGCAACGGCCCCTACGGGCGCTACATCCACTGCGTGCGGCGGCCGGAGTGCAAGTTCACGAAGCCGTTCACGCTGGGGGTGACGTGCCCGAAGTGCGGCAAGGGCGAGATCGCCGAGAAGCGCAGCCGCAAGGGCAAGACGTTCTTCTCGTGTACGCGCTACCCGGACTGCGATTACGCCCTGTGGGACCGGCCGCGGCCCACGCCGTGCCCGGACTGCGGCGCGCCGTTCCTCGTCGAGAAGATCGCCAAGGCGGGCGCGAGCCTGCAGTGCGTGCGCTGCAAGGCGCGTTTCCCGCTCGAGGCCGCCGCGGGTGCGTGAGGCGCTCGAGGACTTCCTGCGCGAGTTCGCCGCGACCCGCCGCGGCTCCGCGCACACGCTGGCGGCGTACCGCCGCGACGTCGTCCGCGTGCTCGACATGGCCGCCGGCCCCGGCCGGCCGGTGCCCGCCTCGGCGTGGACGCGCGAGCTGCTCGAGCGTGCGCTGCGCGACCTCTACCGCACCGGGCACGCGGCCACCAGCGCCGCGCGGGCCCTGGCCGCGTGGCGGAGCTTCGGCCGCTTCTGCGTGCGGCGGGGCGTGCTGGGCGCCGACCCGGCGCGCGCGCTGCCGTTCCCGCGCCGCCCGCGCCGGCTCCCTCGCACCCTGCCCCGCATCGACCTCAACGACGCGCTCGACCGGCTCGCGGCGGCCGACGATCCGCAGGCGGCGCGCGACCGCGCGCTGCTCGAGATGACGTACTCGGCGGGGCTGCGCCTGTCCGAGCTCGTGGGCCTCGACTTCGGCGACCTCGACCGCACCGGCTCGCTGCTGCGCGTGCGCGGCAAGGGCCGGCGCGAGCGCATCGCGCCGGTGGGCGCGCGCGCGCTGGCGGCGCTCGACGGCTACCTCGCCCGCGAGGGCCGCGCCGGCGGCGCGCCGGGCACGCCGCTGTTCGCCGGGCGCAAGGGCCGGCTCTCGGGGCGCACCGTTCAGCGCGCCGTGCGGCGCCGGCTGGCGGGCGTCGCGGCGGGGCTGGGCGTCACGCCGCACGCGCTGCGCCACTCGTTCGCCAGCCACCTGCTCGACGCGGGAGCCGACCTGCGCGCGATCCAGGAGCTGCTCGGGCACCGCTCGCTCGGCACGACGCAGGTCTACACCCACGTCACCCGCACCCGGCTGCGGCAGGCCTATGCGCAAGCGCACCCGCGCGCCTGAGGCGCTCGCGGCGCTCGCGGCGCTGGCGCTGCTGGCGGGCTGCGCGAAGAAGGGACCGCCCTCGGGCGGGCCGCCGGACATCGAGCCGCCGAGCATGGTCGAGGCCGCGCCGGACTCCGGCGCCGCCGGGGTGGCGCGGCAGCCGCGCCTCACGGTCACGTTCAGCGAGGGCATGGAGCCGCGCGCCACCGGCGAGGCGGTCGAGCTGGCGCCCCCGGTCGCGATCCGGCAGCGGCGCTGGTCCGGCCGCTCGCTCACGCTGGTGCTGCAGGACTCGCTCAAGCCCGACCACACCTACACGCTGTTCGTGGGCTCGGGCGCGCGCGACCTGCACGGCAACAACCTCCGGGAGGCACGCGCGATCGTGTTCACGACGGCGGACCGGTTCCCGCCCGGCGGGCTCGAGGGCCACGTCGACGCGGTGGGCTTCAAGGCGCCGGGCACGACGCTGTGGTGCTACCGCGACGGCCGGCAGCCCGACAGCACCGGTCGCGACTTCGACGCGCTCGGCGTCGCGGACGCCGCCGGCAACTTCCGCATCAGCGGGCTCGCCGTGCCGGCGAAGTGGCGCGTGTGGGGATTCGCCGACCTGAACCGGAACCGCTCGTTCGAGCCCGGGGCCGACCTGCTGGTCGAGGCGGACACGCTGCTCGATCTCACCGCCGACCAGCCCGTGGCGCGCGACATCCGGCTGCACATGGTCAACCCGCGCGCCCCGGGCCGCTTCGCGGGCACGGTCGTCGACTCGCTCGGGCTCTCGCAGGGCCAGCTCCGGCTCTACGCGATCGGCGTGACGGACACGACGCGCAAGCTCGTCTTCGACGTGTCCGACGCGTCGACGTTCGACATCCAGCTCGATCCGGGCAGCTGGCGCGTGCGCGCGTTCCGCGACCTCGACCGCAACCGGGCGTGGAAGCGCGACACCGAGCCCGCGAGCACGGAGTACGTGATCGAGGTCAAGCCCGGCGGCGAGACGACCGACTTCACGCTCGTGCTCGCGCGCCCGGCGCCGGCGGAGGGGGGGCCGTGAGCATCCCGTTCCGCAAGATGCACGGCGCCGCGAACGACTTCGTCGTGATCGACCACCGCACGCCGTTCCTGCCCCCGGAGCGCCGCGAGCTGTTCGCGCGCATGTGCGACCGCCGGCGCGGCATCGGGGCCGACGGCGTGCTGCTGCTCGAGACGGATCCGACGAGCGACTTCGCGATGGTCTACCACAACGCCGACGGCGGGCCGGCGGACTTCTGCGGCAACGGCGCGCGCTGCATCGCGCGCTTCGCGCTCGAGCTGGGCCTCGGGCGCGACGGCCGCGTGCGCTTCCGCACGGCGTCCGGCGGCAAGGCCGCGCTCGCGCTGCCCGACGGCCGCATCGCGCTCGACTTCGGCGAGGTCGGCGTGCCGGAGGAGGTGCGGCTCGAGGCCGCCGGGCGCGCCTTCGCGGGCGTGCTCGTGACCGCGGGGGTGCCGCATTTCGTGGTGCCCGTCGAGCGGGTCGGGGACGTACCCTTGGCGGACTGGGCGCCGCCGCTGCGCGGGCACGCGCGGTTCGGCGCCGCGGGCGCCAACGTCGACTTCGTGGCGCGGCGCGCCGACGGGCGCGTCGCGATGCGCACGTACGAGCGCGGCGTGGAAGGTGAGACACTGGCGTGCGGCAGTGGCGCCATCGCCACCGCGCGGTGGGCGGTGGCGGCCGGGCTGCCGGCGCCCGTCATCGTCCGCACCGCGGGCGGCGACGACCTGGTGGTGGGATTCGCGCAGGAGGCGGGACGGCTCGCGGCCACGCTGACGGGGCCCGCGGAAACGGTGTTCACGGGCGAGTGGCCGGCATGACGCCGGAAGGCGTCGGGAGGGCAGGCATGTTCGTGGGTCTTTCGGTGGCGATGGTGACGCCGTTCCGCGGGGGCGCGATCGACTGGGACGCGACCGCGCGGCTGGTGGAGTGGATGATCGAGGGCGGCGTCCAGGGGCTCGTCGTGAGCGGCTCGACGGGCGAGGCGGCGACGTGCTCGCCCGAGGAGCGCCGGCAGCTCCTCGCGTTCGCGAAGGAGCGCGCGCGCGGCCGCGTGTGGATCGTCGCCGGCACCGGCACGAACAACACCGCCGAGTCGATCGTGCTGACCCGCATGGCCGAGGAGGTGGGCGTCGACGGCGCGATGGTCGTGACGCCCTACTACAACAAGCCCACGCCGAAGGGGCAGGCGGCCCACTTCGCGGCGGTCGCGAGGTCCACGAAGCTGCCGATCATCCTCTACAACGTGCCCGGCCGGACCGCGACCAACACGACGCCCGACGTGCTCGCGATGGTCCACGAGCTGCCCAACATCAAGGCCGTGAAGGAGGCCTCCGGCAACCTCGACCAGATCGCACAGGTGAAGACGAAGACGACGCTCACGCTGCTCTCGGGCGACGACGGCCTCACGCTCCCGGTGGTCGCCGTGGGCGGCGAGGGCATCATCTCGGTGGCCGGCCAGACCGTGCCCCGCGAGATGCGCACGCTGTGCGACGCGGCGCGCGCCGGGCGCATGGCCGAGGCGCAGGCGCTGCACCAGAAGCTGCTGCCGCTGTTCAAGGCACTGTTCATCGAGTCCAACCCGGGCCCGGTCAAGTTCCTGCTCTCCGAGATGGGCCTCATCGCGAACGAGCTGCGGCTGCCGCTCGTGCCCGTCGAGCCCGCGAGCGAGAAGGCCATCCTGGACGCGGCGCGCTCCGCGGGCGTGGCGCTGGCGGGCGCGGCGGCGCGCGCGTGATCCGCGTCGTGCTCGTGGGCGCCTCCGGGCGCATGGGGCGGGCGATCGCGCAGGCCGCGCAGGGCGCGGCCGACCTCGCGATCGCCGCCTGCGTCGACGCGCGCCCGCTGCCCGGCGCGGAGCGCGATGCCCGACGCCGCCCGCGCCGTCCACGGCACGCCGCGCAGCTCCGCGCGCGCCGTCCCGCCCGCCGGCAGGTCCTCGAGGAGCAGCACCTCCTCGCCGGTCAGGTCGT
>JBAIWU010000054.1:0-1586 GCA_037917155.1 Candidatus Eiseniibacteriota bacterium | reverse complement strand
CGCCCGAGAGCAGCGCCGCCCAGCCCGCCCCGACGCGCGTGCGCGGGTTGCCCGGCTGCAGGCGCTCGACCCGCGCGTAGAGCCCGGTCGCCTCGCCGTAGCGGCCGAGGTGGACCAGGTTGTCGGCGAGCCCCAGCAGCACGGCGGGATCGTTCGGCGCCCACGCGGCCGCCTGCTCGAGCAGCGGCTGCGCCCGCTCCCAGCGGCCCTGGCGGTGCTCCTCGGTGGCCACCACCAGGCGCGAGCGCCAGTCCCGCAGGTCGATCGCCATCAGCGCGCGGGCGCGGTGGACCTCCGTCTGCCATGGGTCGCCGGCCCACGCCGGCGCGCGGCCGAAGCCGGGCCCGATCTGGTACAGCACCGCGGGATGGTGCGCGGTGACCACCCTGGGGACGAGGCCGGGCACCGCCGACGAGGTGTCGAGCAGGTAGACGAACTGCGGGCGCATCTCCGCCTCCGGCCACGAAAAGTAGAGCCAGCGCACGCCGTCCCGCCGGGCGGCCGCGGCGAGCTGCGGCAGCGAGTCCACGAACGGGAACGCCGTCGCGGTGAGCCCGGCATACCAGGCGAAGTGCGGCTTGCGCGCGTAGACCCGCTCGCCGGGCCGCAGCAGCGGCGCGGCGGCGCGCGCGACGGTCCGCACCTCGACCGGGAGCTGCCCGAGCAGCAGCCGCTGGGTGCGCACCGATGCCGGCAGCGTGACCGCGAGCAGCACCAGCGCCAGCACGGGCTTGAGCCACACGCGGCGCCGGCCGGCGCCCACGACCAGCGCCAGGCGCGGCGAGGCGAGCGCGAGGCCGGCCAGCGCGGTCCACGCGGGCAGCACCGCGAGCGAGTAGCGCTCGGAGTGGAAGGCGGGCACCAGCGCGAGGAACGCGAGCGCGGCCGCGAGCCACACCGCGTTGAGCCGCGACAGCCCGCCCCCGCGCGCGCCGAGCGCGAGGCCGGCGGCCGCGGTCACGGCCAGCGGCCAGCCGGCCAGGCGTTGCGCGTCCAGCCGCAGGTGGTCGCCCACGTTGAACAGCAGCCGGCCGGCCACCGCGGCCGGGTCGCGGGCGAGCACCGACCACGGCGTCGGGAATTGCGACTCCATGCTGCGCTCGTAGGTATCCCACGCGATGCCGCGGGCGTGCGCGAAGACCTCGTACGCGATGTTGTGGTGCAGGGCGAAGTGGAAGTGCGCGCCCGAGGCCAGCGAGATCGCGACCCAGGGCGCGACCGGCGCGAGGAACCCCCCGGCGAAGCGCAGCGCGGCGCCGCGGCGCTCCCCGGCCGGCGTGTCGGTCCAGCCCGCGAGCAGGGCCGCCGCGCCGGCCGGCAGCAGCACGACCGCGCTGTAGCGGGTGAGGAACGCCAGGCCTCCCACGGCACCTGCGAGCAGCGCCCGGCGGCCGGTCACGGGCCCGGCGAGCAGCAGCGCGAGCGCGCCGGCCTGCAGCGCCAGCGCGGGGGCGTCCGTGGTGACCGCGTAGCCGTAGCGGAAGACCTGCGCGTTCGCGGCCAGCAGCAGCGTCGCGATCAGCGCCGCCAGCGCCCCGGCGCGCGCGCGCACGATCCGGAACCAGAGCCACAGCGTCGCGGTCATC
>JBAIWU010000053.1:0-23951 GCA_037917155.1 Candidatus Eiseniibacteriota bacterium | reverse complement strand
CAGGACCCATGCGGGCGCGCCGCGCCGGGCCGCCGTCGCGCCCGCGGCCGGTCCCGCCGCCACACCGCTGTCACCCGCGGCGATCGCCTCCAGCTCCAGCCGCACGTCGCCGATGTCCCGCACCCGCTGCTTCGCGTCCTTCACCATGCAGCGCTTGAGCAGCGCCACGAGCCGCGGCGGCGTCCCCGAGGGCAGCGCGCTCCAGTCCGGCTCGCGCTCCAGAATCCGCGCGACCATGTCGCTCACGGTCTCGCCGTCGAACACGCGGTGGCCGGCCAACATCTCGTAGAGCACGCAGCCGAACGACCAGATGTCCGTCCGCCGGTCCACCGCCTTGCCGCGCGCCTGCTCCGGGCTCATGTACGCGGCGGTGCCGAGGATCATCCCCGCCTGCGTCGCGGCGTAGGTCATCGTGGGCGAGGCCGACAGCTGCGGGTCCGACGAGGACGCGGCCCGGCCCGCGCCGCCCTTGGCGAGACCGAAGTCGAGCACCTTCACCCCGCCGTGGGCGGTCAGCATGACGTTGCCGGGCTTCAGGTCCCGGTGCACCACGCCCGCTTCGTGCGCCGCCTCGACGCCGGCGGCGACCTGCCGCGCCACGTCGAGCACCTCGGCCAGCGGCAGCGGCCCGCGCTTCAGCGCAGTCTCCAGCGTTTCGCCATCCACGAACTCGAGCACCAGGTAGCGCGCGGCGTCGACTTCCTCGACGCCGTGGATGCCGGCCACGTTCGGGTGGTTGAGCGAGGCGAGCAGCTTCGCTTCGCGCTCGAAGCGGGCGAGCCGCTCGGGGTCCTGCGCGAACGCGGCCGGCAGCGCCTTGATCGCGACGTCACGGCCGAGCCGCGGGTCGCGCGCGCGCCACACCTCCCCCATGCCGCCCGCGCCGAGCGGGGCGAGGACTTCGTAGGGACCGAGTCGACTGCCGGGATGGAGCGGCATCGCGGGAAGGTACCTCATCCCGGCCCACGCGGCATCCCTCGGGACGCGCGGCGCCCGCCACCGCTTCCGTGGGTAATCGATCGTCGTTGGCTTCGTCCTATTCATCCCGTCGGGCGCGACGGCGAACATCTCGAGGGCGGGGGCAGGAGCCTACCGCTTGCGAAACTCCTCGAACCAGTTCTCGACGAACAGGAGCGACGGAAGCGCGGGGGGCCCGACCTGCCGCACGGCGATGAAACGCTGCCCGTCCGGGTAGGGATCCATGGGGGCGCCGCGAACGAGTGATGCGCTGAGCTCGAGCTCGGGGGCCGAGGTCGCGAACAACCGGCGCGGCAGCCCGAGGGTGGGGCGCGGTCCGGTGCCGACCGAGACCCACATGAGCGTGTCGCCCTGCGTGTAGCAGATGCCCCCGCCTCGGGACCAGCGTGACCACGTCCCGCCGTTCACCGACACCTGGGCCTGGCCATCACCCTCGGGGAAGCGCCGGATGTAGATCTCGCGGCGCCCCGATTCGTCCGACGTGTAGGCGAGCCAGTGGCCGTCGGGTGAGAACGCCGGGGCGTGCTCGTCGGCGCTCGTTGCGAGGAAGGGCTTGGCGGTGCCGCCCTCCCCGAGCGGCAGCATCCATAGATCGCCACTGCCCTTGCGGTCCACGGTGAACACGAGCGTCCTGCCGTCCGGACTGACGACCGGCTGAAAACCATGCGCGAGCGTGTCGGCGGAGCCGGCGCCGTCACTCCGGACGGAAACGACGCACATGCCGCTGAAGTCCCCCCTCGACGCGTAGAACAGGCGGGTTCCATCGGGTGACCACGACGGGTGCACCGCGTCCGCCGGGCCCGAGGTGAGCCGCGTCCGGGTTCCGCGCGCCAGGTCCAGCACCCAGATGTTGGATCGATCGTCCTGCTCCGCAGCGTATGCGACGCGCGTGCCGTCGGGTGAGAGCGCCGGGCCGGAGATCCCGACCTGGGGCTCGCCGAGGAGCTCCTGGCCGCCGTCGCGCCGAAGCCTGACGAGCTGTGACAGGGGCGAAGGCGCGTCGACGTACGCGACGAGCAGGCCATCGGAGCTGGTGTTGGCGAACGCCGCGTCGGCGATCACCCGAAACGCGGGTCCGGTGGCCGTCATGGAGCGGATCGAGAACGGCACGGCCCAGACCTCACTGCCGGAGCCCGTCCCCTCGGCCGTTGCGAGCAGGTGGCCCGTTCGCGAGTAGCTGACCGAGGCCCACCGTGGCGCGTCGTACACGCGCTTCAACCGCGGCGGGCTGCCCTCGACGATCGCCACCGCGCTCCGCTCCCCCTTGTCGTGAACGTAGAGCAGGACCGTGCGACCGTCGGGAAGGAAGCTCGGGCCGTGGAAGTCGACGGTGGAGCTGTCGATCGGCACGCTGAGGTGGACGTCGCCGCCGCCGGCCGCGACCTCGTAGAGGCCGCCTCGCCAGACGGCCATGACGACGCGGCCGTCCGCGCTCCACGCCCCTCCCACGATTTCGCCGCTCTCGGGAATACGGCAGACCTCACGGGGCTGGTCGCCGCCCGGCGTGAACGCCCAGAGCTTCCTGTTGGCGGCGAAGCAGAGCGTCGTCTGATCCCACGACCAGAAGGGCGCGCGGCCATTGAGCGAGCCCGGAACCGCGACGGCCTCGGAACGGTCGAGGCGGCGGATCCAGATCCGGTCGCCGGCCTCGTAGGCGAGCGACTGTCCGTCGCGGGTGAGCGCCATGGGCGTGAAGAACTGCTGCGTGAGGCCGGGGATGGGAATGCGGAACTGCCGCATGGGAGCGGCGGGACGCGAGGGCCGGATCGCGAGCAGCAAGGCGCTGGTCGCGGCGACGGCGAGGGCCGCGACGATGGCCGTCGCGATCCAGCCGGGTGCCGCCCGCATGCCCGAGCGCCCGCGGGTGACGGGCACATCCGCAGTGCCGCCCGGTGACGCGAGGACGATGCGCGCCTCGCCGATGTCGCGCAGGCGTTGCCCCGCGTCCTTGGTCAGGCATCGGTGGAGCAGCTCGACGACGCGCGGCGGGGTCGTGGGCGGCAGCGCGCTCCAGTCCGGCTCGCGTTCGATGATTCGCGCGATCAGGTCCGATACGGTGTCGCCCTCGAACGCCTGACGGCCCGCGAGGCACTCGTACAGGACGCAGCCAAACGACCAGACATCGGTGCGGCGGTCCACCATCCGGCCCCGCGCCTGTTCCGGGCTCATGTACGCGGCCGTGCCGAGGATCACGCCGGCACCGGTTGCCGGCGCGTACGCCAGGGTCGGCGACGCCGACTGGGCGGAGGTCGAGCTCGACGCCCCCGCTCCGCCGGACTTGGCGAGGCCGAAGTCCAGCACCTTCACCGTGCCCGACGGGGTGAGCATGATGTTGCCGGGCTTGAGGTCGCGGTGAACGACCCCGCTCTCGTGGGCCGCTTCGACACCCGCGGCGACCTGGCGGCAGACCTCGAGCGCCTCGGCAGGGGGCAGCGGCCCGCGCTCGAGGTGTGCCGCGAGGGTCTCGCCCTCGACGAACTCGAGCACCAGGTAGCTGGCACCGTCCAACTCCTCGAGCCCGTGGATGCCGGCGATGTTCGGGTGCGAGAGCGAGGCCAGGAACTTCGCTTCGCGCTCGAACCGGGCGAGCCGCTCGGGATCCTGCGCGAACGCGGCGGGCAGTGCCTTGATCGCGACGTCGCGGCCCAGGCGGGTGTCGCGCGCGCGATACACCTCGCCCATTCCGCCCGCGCCGAGCGGGGCGAGGACCTCGAATGGGCCAAGTCGCGTGCCGGAACGGAGCGGCATCGCGGGAAGGTACCCGATCCCGGTCCGCGAGGCACTCCGGCAGACGCGCGGCCCGCGCCGCGGCGAGCCCCTCACGGAGTCGTTCGCGGCCGGGTATCGTGGGGGTCGCACCGCACGCGCCTACCTCGCACCACCCCGGTGCGGGGCCGGAGATCGGCCGCGGGCGTTGGCGGCTACGCGGTTCCGAGCGCTTGCGGTCAGACCACGGACGCGAACCGAGGATGACTCGATGACCAACGAGCAGAGGGCACCTGAGACGAAGGGCGTCGCGGTGGAGTTGCTGGGGACGGTCGACCTTGGCCCCGAGATCGAGGGCATGGCGGGTCGCCAGCTTCGAATGCGGATGGTGACCATCGAGCCCGGCGGCGTCTTCGGCCCGATCCACGACCACAAGGGCAGGCCGGGCATCGTCTACATCCTGCAGGGAACGATCACGGACCATCGAGATGGTGTCGCCACGGACTACGGTCCGGGCGTGGGCTGGCCCGAGGACAGGAACACGCTGCACTGGCTCGAGAACAGGGGAACGATTCCGGCGGTGGAAATCTCGGTCGACATCGTCAGGCACGAGTAGGCCGGGGCCGGGCCTGCCCGGAGATCCGCAACCGGGCACACGGACCTCAGCGACGCACGAGCACGACCGGCGCGCGGAGTACGGCCAGCCGCTCGGCGAGCATCTTCCGCACGTCGCGGTAGCGCTCGGCCGGCAGCGTCAGCGGTCGCAGTGTCCAGAGCCGCGTGAAGCGCAGCGCGCCGCCGTCAACCGTCCACTCCGCGTCGAGATCGGCGAAGTCGGCGTGGTCGTGGCGGGCCCGGGGAAGCTCGTCGGCGACGTACCCTTCCGGCAGCGCGACCACCACGGTCTCCGCAACGCACTGGCCGTCGAGCGCCACGGGCAGCACGCGCGCCGAATCGGGAAGGTCGAGCATCGGCGGGAACGGAGCGAGCCTCGAGCCGAAGACGATCTGGCCCTGCACGTCCCGGGCGAAGCGCGGCGCCTGGTACTCCGCTTCGAGCCGGAAGCGGCCGGCCAGCGTGTCTTCGCTCGTGTGATATGCGCTCAGCTCCACGCTGCCCACGCTCGCCGCCAGGCCCGCCTCGACGGTGCGACGGTACTCCACGTCGGAGAGCCGGTGGCGGGTCGCGCGCTGCTCCACGGCCTGCTGCCCCACGCTGCGCTCGACGAGGCGCGCCGTCAGACTGCCGTCCGCCTGGAGCGTGGCGTCGATCCGCCGCTCGAAGCGGTTGGCCTCGGGCGGCGCGGCGGGCAGCCGGACGAGCCCGCCGCCCTCGGTCGCGACGAGCAATCCCAGGGCCCCCTGCTCCGCGGCCGGCAGGTCACCGAAGGCGGTCAGCGGATCGGTCGGGTCGAAGGCGAGCAGCGGGCCGAGCACGGGATGCTCGAAGACCGCGGGCAGGTGCACGCTTCGAGGCACTCGCACGGCCAGGATGCAGTGATCGAACTGCATCGGCGACGGCCAACGTTCCTCCACGCGATCGCGGTCCCGGCTGGAAACGAGGAGCATCCAGGCGCGGGCGCCATCTGCCGCGAGCAGGGCGCGGAGCAGGTTCGCCTTGTCCTTGCAGTCTCCGTAGCCCAGGCGCAGGACGTCGGCGGCCGGGTGGGGCACATAGCCGCCGCCGTGCCCCAGCCCGAGATCCACGGCAACGTAATTGAGTGCCTGCGCCGAACGCGCGATCGCCCGTAGCCGGGCGAGCGTGTCCGCCACGCCCGCGGTGAGCCGCGCCACCTGGTCCGCGAACTCGTTCGGCTGGGTCGGCGGGGGCATCCGCGCGTCGGTCCAGCGCGCCACGCCCGGCCAGTCGGCGAAGCTCGCCCCCGTCCCCGGCGAGTCCGTTCCCTTCAGTCCCAGGGTCAATACGGACTGGTTCGACAGGGCGCTCGATGCGAGCGCCTCGTTCGGGACAGCCGGAATGTCGCGCCTCTCCCACGTCCAGGTGCGGTCCCGATGCGAGGCCACGACCGAGTCCGGCCCGAAGCGGACAACCGCCGGCTCCAGCCCCTCGGGAAGCGTGAGCGAGACGCACGACACCAGCGACGGCTCCCCCGTCTGGAAGAACCACCGCCACTGGGCCAGGAAGGGCTCCTCCTCCAGCACGTACTCCCACGCGAACACCGTGCCGACCGCGGGATCGCCCGCCGACAGGGTCAGCGCGCGCGCGTCCGAATACAGCGTGTACTGGTCCGACAGCGAGAGATCCACCGCGTCACGGCGGCCGAACCGGCTCACATCGCCGTGAGGGTCCACGACCCACGCGTGCAGATCGGACACGTCGCTCGAGCCACGCAGATAGGGGACCGTGAGCGAGGCGCGATCCTTGCCCGCCGCCGACAGCACGCGCAGTGCCTCGCGGACGAGGTACCGCGTGCGGCCGCTGCGCGGCAGGACGATCTCCTCCTCGTCGACCAGCCGAACCGCGGGCGCACGCGCGGCCCAGGCCGGCGTCAACCGGGCGACGGCGCTGGCGACCCAATCGGGCAGGTTGCCGGCCCGGGCACTGGCGCCCGTCCCGAGACCGGCGGCCAGCAGCGCGACCAGGCCGAGCAGTCCGCCCCACACGTGCGGACGCCCGCTCACGGTTTCGCCTCGACGCGGGTCAGCGTCACCGTGGCATGGTCGCGCTCCTGGATCCAATCGAACAGCCGCTTCACCTCCGGGTAGCTCTTCGCCGGGAAATAGGTCGAGCCACAGTCGCCGATATGCAGAGAGCGCAGGTAGAGGATCCGGCGTCGGTCGTCGCTCACGAGCGATTGGCAGTCGTAGCCCGCCACGCCGGGCGCATTGACGGGCCCGAGCGCGTCCACGGCCGCCACCGTCCATCCCTCGGGCACGTTCAGCAGGAGCGAGTCGCGTTCGCTCCACGCGTAGTTGAAGCAGACGGGCGTGTGACGAACGCTGGCCGTGAACGGCGCCTGGGCGTGCGCATGGAGGATCGACGGCTCCAGGATGATCCGTTTGCCGGTGACCGTGGCGAACTCGGGCAGCCTGACGTGGCACTGGACCACCAGCGGCTGGCGCTCGTCGGCCCCGCGGCGCAGCTCGATGTTGGAAACGTGCACGCCCGCCTCCTGCCAGTCCAGCTCGTGGAGCAGCGTCGTGTCCCGGTCGGCTTCCGGCACGCCCTCGAGGAGGCGGCGGTAGTCCTCGTTCAGATGGCCCGAGAAGCTCAGCGTCAGGTCCCCCTCCACCGTGCCGTCTTCGCCCACGGTGAGGGTGCCCTCCCGCGTCACCTGCGAGCGTTCCGGGTTCGCCACCTGCGTCTCCACGAAACGGGCCGAATCGGCGTCGCAGAGGAGCGCGAGCTGCCCTTCCTCGTCCCACGGCAGCATGTCCCACGCTAGGTACCGCGTGGCCGGATCGAAGGTTCGCCACGAACCGCCCAGGCGCACGCCGACCTGGTACGACGGGAGGAAGGCACCGTCCATCATATTCTTGTCGAAGAACCAGTTCAGGCTCGAGGCCACGCGAACGAGCCGCGCCTGCATCCCCAGCGCACGCACCAGCCCCGCGAACGCCATGTCGGCGTCGAAGTAGGTGCCGCCCCGCTGGCGCAGCGTCTGGCTCAGGCTGGTGTTCCGGACGAGCCCCGCCGCGCGCAGGGAGTCGGGATCGTCCGCGCGGCAGATGAGGAACGCGCGCTGGAGCCATTCGGCCAACATGCGCACCCGCTCCTCGTCTGTCGTGGCGCCGCTCGTGACCTGCTCGGCAAGCGCGATCGCCTTCTTGTCGGGCTTCACGTAGCCGTCGAACCAATCGGCCTCGGTGTGCGCAAAGTCGCTCCAGAACCGCTCGGGCGAGCCGAGGCGCTCGTCCGTGTAGTACTGCAGCAGCCAACCGCGCTGCTGGTACTCGGGCGGACCGAAGGGCTCGGGCGTGTAGGCCCGCTGTCCCACCACGGAGGTCTCATACCAGCCGTCGACCGGGGTATTCGACGACACCGCCGCGGTGTGGAAGCGCATTTGCCGGAGGCTCCAACCCAGGAGCGACAGCGGCTTCACGAAGTACGACAGCTTCTGGATCGGAATGTCCCGCTGCAGGTCGAAGACGTCCGCGGCTACGCCGGATCGAACCTCGCGATAGCGGTACTCGACGATGCAGCCGGGCCCGACCGCCGGCATGGCGAACGACTTGCGGCGGATCCCCTGGCCCCTCCTCTTGACCACGGTCTCCTCGACGATCCCCCGGCGGTCCAACGCGACGATGCTGCCGTCGGGCTTGATCGTGCGGGCGCTGATGTCCCGGACGACCACGCCATGCATGGGGTAGTCGATGTCGAGCTTGCTGTACTGCTGGGCGGCCTGCTCGGTGAAGACCTTGATCCGGACGTAGGAGTCGCGGCTCTGTTTCACGTCCCCGCCGGCGAATTCGTCCTGCACCCACATCCGCCAGAAGATGGCTTCGGCCCCCGCGCCCGGCTCGATCTTCGATGTGGCGAGGGCCAGATCCTCGGGCGCGACCGGATCCCACTCTTCACTCGGGCCTGCACGGAGAAGGGACGGCAGGAGCAGGCCGGCGAGCAGGATCGACAACCCGGGGGCGAACACGATGCGGTGCGGCCGCATTGCGACCTCCGTGGGGGAATGGTCGCATCGCCAGTGAGGAGCTCTGGAGCAGAAGTGGGGCTCGCGACGTATGGGCGCCGCCACTGGCGGTGACATCGGGAGCGTCGCGGGGATAGAACATTCTCAACGCTCAGTATTCAGTTTACACCCGTCCCATGTCGAGCTGCAGCGCGAATCCCCCCTCGTCACGATTACCGGCCCGCGCTGGCCCTCCCTAGCTCCCCTGCAGTGATCAACAGCCACGCGCCGGCGACGAGCTCGAACAGCCCCATGGGCGAGTCGTACAGCCACGGATTCACCATCCGCTCGAAGTTCGGGACCGCGATGAACGCCAGGGCGCTGAGCACGCACCAGCCGGATCCGATCACGCCCCAGATCGCGAGCCAGGGCGGGATCTGTCGCGTCCGGAGCCACACGACGCTGCACAGCGTCGAGGCCAATCCGTAGAACGGCAGGCCCACGTAGTAGGTCTCGCCCCCGCCCCCGAGGAAGAGCTTGGCCAGGGCCTGCAACTGCGGCGGCGTGAACACGTCGAGAAAGTGCGGATCGTGCAGGATCCGCAACGCCAGGTATTGCAGGACGGTCGTCAGCGTCCACGTGAGCACGAAGATCAGTCGGCTGACGGCGGCGGCCAGGGCGAGGCTGCGGTGCACGGGTGCGAGCAGGGCGTAGAGCGCGGTGAGCAGCACGACTCCGCCGATGCAGTAGAGGAGGTCGAGGGCCAGGTAGGTGCGAAACAGGCCCTCGTGCGAGAGGACGTTGCGCGCGGTGGCGGCGGCGTCGCCGACGACGCTGAGCCGGGAGAAGATCGCGAAGTTGGCGACGACGACGACCGCGAACGTGACGAGGTAGGCGAGCCCGGCGATTCGGGCGGCCATGGGGTGGGATGTCGCGGGCGTCGAGTTCGTCACGAGTGCCCCCTGAGCCGATCCTGCCTCAAAGCTCCCGACCACACCGGGAGGTATACATCAAAAGCGGGTGCGGGCGTCGGCACATCCCGGAACGGCGCCCTCGGATCGGCGGTCTCCAGAAGCGGTCGCGTCGTACCGTGCACGAGCGCCCCGTTCGTGCCGCGGTCCGCCCGACGCGCATGCCACTGCTCCGCTGGCGCGGACCGCGCCGGCGTGCTGCAATGACGGCATGCTGAGGTCATCCCGCCGAACGCGCGCGCAGATCGAGGTGCTCCTCGGGGCGGTCGCCTTCGCGGCCAGCGTGCCCGCAGGCAAGCTGCTGTTGGCCCAATCGCCGCCGCTCGCCGTCTCCGGCGGCTTCTACGTGGCGGCGGGGCTCTGCTGCGCGGCGCTGCTCGCGTTCGAGCCTCGGCATCCCTCCGCTGCACAGACGCACCTGCGTGGCGCAGAGTGGGGCTGGCTCGCCGGGGCGATCGCGGCGGGCGGCGTGCTGGGGCCGCTGGCGATGCTCCAGGGCCTTCGCTGGACGAACGGATACACCGCCGGCTTGCTCCTCAACTTCGAAGCCGTGTTCACGGTCGGCTTGGGCATGCTCATCTCGAACGAGCGTCTGGGCGGGCGCGGACTCCCGGGCATCGCCCTCATCCTGGCCGGCGCGGTCGCGCTGTCGGCCGGAGGCGGCGCCGCGGCGGGCGCCACGCGGCCACTCGGGGCGCTCCTGGTGGTCGCGGCGTGCGCCTGCTGGGGTCTCGACAACAACCTCACCCAGCGGATCAGCCTGCGCGACGCGCGCCAGATCGTGGCGCTCAAGGGCCTGATCGGAGGGGCCGTGAGCCTGGGGCTGGCGGCGGCAACCGGGCAGCTCGGGCACTGGACGGTGGCGAGCACGCTCGGAATGGCGGTCGTGGGCGCGGTGTCGTACGGGCTCTCGATCGTGCTGTTCATCCGCGGGCTGCGCGATCTGGGCGTCATGTACACGGGAGCGCTCTTCGCGCTGGCGCCGGGCTTCGCGGCCGTCCTCTCCTGGCTCGTGCTCCGCGAGCCGCTGGCGCCCCTGGGCCTCGGCGCGCTGGGCGTGATGACCGGCGGCGCTCTGCTGCTCGCGACCGATCGCCACGACCACGCGCACACGCACGAGGCGATCGAGCACACCCACGAGCACGACGAGCACCACCAGCACGAGCACCTACCCGGCGAGCTCGAGCGCGTGCCGCACGTCCATCCGCATCGCCACGAGCCGCTGACGCACGCGCACGCCCACGCGCACGACGTGCACCACCGGCACGGGCACTGACCCGGGCCAGGACCACGAGGGTCAGGCGGTCACCGGGACGCCCCTTCCGGCCTGTTCTCGCGCGCCATCCGTTGGCAGTAGCCGTAGAGCGCATCGTAGACGATCCACTCCGCCGCGTTGAGCTCGTGGTCGTCCTTGAATCCCAGCTCGCGGAAGCCCTCGGCGACCGCCTTCAGCCCGGCCGACTCGGGCTGATTCCAGAGCGAGTTGTCGGTGTCCGCCCCGTTGACGATGCGCGCGAGCAGCACGAGCGCGGGATCCTGTGTCAGTCCGTACTTCTTGACGATCGCGTCGAACGAGCATTCCTTGCCGTGGTGTCCGAGCTCGACGCCCTTCACGTCGTACGGTGTGGCTCCCTCCCGATCCGCGACCGCCATGACCTGGTCCGCGGGCACGAACAGGAACTCCGCCTGCGGATCGCCGAACTTCCGGATCAGCCACGGGCAGGCCACCCGGTCCACGTGCACGTTCTCTCGAGTGATCCACTTCATGAGGCTCGCCTCCTGGATGTGCTCCCCGCCTACGGCCGCCGGGCCTCCATGATCCGCAGCAGCGGATGCCCGTCCACGTCCTGGAGCGGGAAGTAGACGAGGTGCGTGCGCGAGTCGGCCAAAACGGTGTGACCGTGCGGCAGCGTCGTGCGGCCGTCCACGACCAGCTTGCCGTCCGCCACGTGGAACACCGTCACCGGGCCCTCCTCGGCCGCCACGTACAGGCGGCCCCACGCGGAATCGAACGCCAGAACGTCGGGGTCGTCGCCAACCGGTTGCTGATCGATCACCTTCATGGTCCGGAGATCCACGAGCTGGAGCGTCGCGTTGCCCTCGTTGGCGACGAAGAGCAACCGCCGCGCCGAGTCCACCGATATGCCGTGCGGGTGCGCCGCGCCCGGAAGTCCGTGGCGCGCGACGATCTTGTCGGTGCGCGGATCGATCTCGACGAACTCGTTGCGCGTCTGGACCGCGACGAGGATGTGCTTCGAGCCCGGGTCGTAGATCGTGTTCCCGGCCTCGCCGTCCAGGTCGATCGTCGCGAGCAGGCGGTTCGTGGGTCCGTCGATCACGCCCTCGCCACCGCCCGACTCGTCCGAAACGTAGACCTTGCGCACCTCCGGCGCGTACGCGATCCCGTCCGGAAAGCCGATGTCGCCGACGCGCGCCACGACCTTCAGCGTCCGCGCGTCGATCACGGCGACGTGATGGTGGCCCGGCACCGAGGCGTAGACCTTCCCCAGCGCGGGCACACAACAGACGCCGGTCACGCGTGGCAGGTCCCCCACGGTGCCGACCAGCGTGCGGGTGCCGAGGTCGAGCACCAGCAGCTCGCCGGCGTTCATGTGTGAGACGTAGAGGCGGTTCGCGGTCGTGTCGATGCTCTGGTAGTCGAAGCGCACCCCGGGTCCGGGAAGCGCGACGTCGGAGACGCGTTGGAGGATCGGTGTGCTCGCACCGCCTGCGGCGAGTGCGGGCTGCGCCAGGCCGAGCACCGCGAGCAGCGCGAAACGGGCGGCCTTCATCTCGCGGCATCCGCGGCGGCGCGCAGGCGGTCGGGTCCGGGCGGGATGCGGCGAATGAGCACGAGCCAGCCGGGCTGGGTCACGAGCGGTCCTCCTGTTCTTATTCGCGGCCCGACGGGAGGAGCCATACACGCACTGAATCATGTGGGCAACAGGAGTGATTCACTCGTGGCGCGCCGGAGGCCGGGACGTCTGCGGCCCTGGCCGCGCGGCTCCCCAGGAGAGTTCGCGCGGCTTGACGGGCGGCCACGTCTCGCCGACACTTCGCCATGTGACGAAATGACCAAGGGAGAACCATCCATGCGCGACTTCGAGCTGGCCCTGAAGGCCGTCGGCGATCCGACCCGAACACGCATCCTCAAGCTGCTCGAGGGCGGCGGGCTGTGCGTCTGCCAGGTGCAGGCCGTGCTGGGCCTCGCCCCCTCGACCGTGTCCAAGCACTTGGCGATCCTCAAGCTCGCCGGCCTCGTCGAGGACCGGCGCGACGGCAGGTGGATCGAGTATGCGCTGACACGCGAGTCCCACAACCCGCATGCCGCGCGCGTGCTGGCCCTGCTCGCGGGCGAGCTGGACCGTGACGCGACGGTGGTTGCGGATCGCAGGCGCCTGCGCGAGATCAAGGCCATCGCGTTGACCGAGCTCTGCTCCCTCCCCGCCTCGAAGCTGCCCATGCCGGCTCCATCGATTCGCCATCCCCGGACGCGAAAGGAACGCGCCCATGCCTGAGAAGCGACCACACCTGCTCTTCGTGTGCTTCGAGAACTCGAACCGTTCGCAGATGGAGGAGCGCCATGGCTGAGGCCTCCGCGGGTCGCAAGCGACTCAACGTCTTCGAGCAGTACCTGACGCTCTGGGTGGCGCTGTGCATGGTCGCCGGCGTGCTGCTGGGCAAGCTCATGCCCGGCGTGACCGCCGCGTTCCGGGGACTCGAGTTCGGCACGAACAGCCAGATCAACCTGCCGATCGCCGTCCTCATCTGGCTGATGATCTACCCGATGATGCTCAAGATCGACTTCTCGAGCATCCTCGGCGTGCGCAGGCGGCCAGGCGGCATCCTCGTCACGCTCTTCGTGAACTGGCTCGTGAAGCCGTTCTCGATGGCGCTCGTGGGCTGGCTGTTCTTCAAGCACCTGTTCCTGCCGTGGATCGGCCCTGCGCTGGCCGACCAGTACGTGGCCGGCACGATCATCCTCGCCGCCGCGCCCTGCACGGCCATGGTGTTCGTGTGGTCCTACCTGACCGATGGCGATCCGGCCTACACGCTCGTGCAGGTGTCGCTCAACGACCTCATCATGCTGGTGCTGTTCGCGCCGATTGTCTCACTGCTCGTGGCCGGCGCCAGCGCGCTCACGGT
Source organism: Candidatus Eiseniibacteriota bacterium (assembly GCA_037917155.1). Taxonomy (GTDB): domain Bacteria; phylum Eisenbacteria; class RBG-16-71-46; order RBG-16-71-46; family RBG-16-71-46; genus CAIXRL01. The sequence continues at coordinate 10,565 of JBAIWU010000053.1, read as the reverse complement.
GCCATTCCAGGTGTTGCTCTACAGCGTCGTGGCCTTCATCGTCATCCCGCTTGCGCTCGGCAGCCTGAGCCGCGTGATCCTGCTGCGCACGAAGGGACGGGAGTGGTTCGAGGGCCGGTTCCTGCCGTTCTTCCACCCCATCACGACGCTCGCGCTGCTGGCCACGCTCGTCCTCATCTTCGCGTTCCAGGCGGACAACATCACCGGCCGGTGGTTCCACGTGCTGCTGATCGCCGTGCCGATCCTGATCCAGGTCTACTTCAACTCGGCGCTGGCCTACGGGCTGATGAGGTGGTTCCGGATCCCGCACAACGTCGCGGCGCCGGGCGCGCTGATCGGGGCGAGCAACTTCTTCGAGCTGGCGGTCGCGGTGGCGATCACGCTGTTCGGCCCCGGGTCGGGCGCGGCGCTCGCGACGGTCGTGGGCGTGCTCGTCGAGGTTCCGGTGATGCTCTCGGTGTGCTCGTTCTGCAACCGCACCCGGCACTGGTTCCCGGCGCCGACGCTGTCGCCACCCGTCGCGGCCGTGACGTCGAAGGGCGCCGGCTCATGAGCGGCGTCGCCCGACTCCCCGCCACCACGGCGGCCCGCCGCCGGTGGCCGCTGACGCGGCTCGTCCCGCTCGGAACCGCGGTGTGGCTGGTCGTCTTCCTGCAGCTCGAATCCGTCTCGACGTGGCTGACCCACGACCTGATGCGCGTCCCCGCCTCGACGCACCTCGGCAGCGCCGTCGCGTTCTTCATCTTCGAGGTGCCGAAGGTCCTCATGCTCCTGACGCTCGTGGTCTTCGGCGTCGGGGTGGTGCGCTCGTTCTTCACCCCCGAGCGGACGCGCGCGATCCTCGCGGGCAGGAAGGAGTCGATCGGAAACGTGCTGGCCGCGACGCTCGGCATCGTGACACCGTTCTGCTCGTGCTCGGCGGTGCCGCTCTTCATCGGGTTCCTGACGACCGGGATCCCACTGGGGGTGACGTTCTCGTTCCTGATCTCGGCGCCGATGGTGAACGAGGTCGCGCTGGCATTGCTGGGTGGCCTGTTCGGCTGGAGGGTCGCGGCGCTCTACCTCGGCACCGGTCTCGTCATCGCGGTGGTCGCGGGCTGGGTGATCGGGCGGCTCAAGCTCGAGCGCCACGTGGAGCCGTGGGTCTTCGAGATGACGTCCGGCCCGGCGTCGGCGATCGCCGACCGCCTCGACTGGGAGGCGCGACTGCGGCACGGACTCGACGCGATGCGCGACATCGTCGGGAAGGTCTGGCCCTACGTGCTGCTGGGCATCGCCGTCGGCGCCGGCATCCATGGCTGGGTGCCCGAGAACTTCCTGGTGTCGATCATGGGCAAGGGGGCGTGGTGGTCCGTGCCGCTGGCGGTGCTGATCGGGGTGCCCATGTACTCGAACGCCGCCGGAATCATCCCGGTGGTCCACGCGCTGCTCGAGAAGGGCGCTGCGCTCGGCACGGTGCTCGCGTTCATGATGGCCGTGATCGCGCTGTCGCTGCCGGAGACCATCATCCTGCGCAAGGTGCTCAAGCCGACGCTGATCGCGGTCTTTCTCGGCGTCGTTGCGGCTGGAATCGTGATCGTCGGCTACCTGTTCAACTGGCTCATCTGAGGCCCCTCGCTCGGCCCGCTGTGCGGAAGGACTCACCAAGGAGCGATGACCATGACCCACATCGAAGTCTTGGGGCCCGGCTGCCCGAAGTGCCAGGCCCTCTACCAGCACGCGGAGCGGGCCGCCCGGGAGCTCGGCATCGAGTACGAGATCAGGAAGGTGACCGACATACGCGCGATCCTGGGGTACGGCGTCATGTCCACGCCGGCGCTGGTGGTCAACGGCGAGCTCAAGCTCTCCGGCCGCGTTCCCTCGAGCGAGCAGCTGAAGGGATTCCTCTCCTGACACCCGCCCGTCGGTCCTCGGCCTGTTCTCGGGCAGTCCCCGGCTCCGGCTGAGAACCGTCGCCGTGGGGGCCGACGTCAGCCGAAGGCCCTCATCGGGCCCGCGACAGGTTCAAGGCCACCGCGGCACGCACGAGTCGCTTGAACGCGACCGCATCGATCGCCTCGCCCTCGTGCAGGTCGATCGCGCGGCGGACCCTGCCTTCGAGGCTGGAGTTGAACAGGCCCGAAGGGTCCTCGAGCGAGGCGCCCCGGGCGAACGTCAGCTTCACGACGCTCTTGTACGCCTCCCCGGTGCAGATCAGCCCGTCGTGGGACCACACCGGGACGTCCCACTTCCACTCCTCGACGACCTCGGGATCCGCCTGCCGGACGAGCGCACGCATGCGGGCGAGCGCCTTGCCCCTCCAGTCGTCCAGGTCCTCGATCCTCGCATCGATCCGCCGGGAGGCGGATGCGCCCCCGGTCTTCGGGCTCTTCTTCATAGGGTGTGGAGCTCCCTGGTCCGAGGGTCGATCGTGGGACACGCGCCGCTCAACGCTTCGGGGCATTGGGCGGCCCGCCGGGGGATTCGACGCCGAACTGCCTCGCGTACTCGGCCGTCAGTCGCTGCCAGCCGTCGAACGCCAGGGCTTCCGCGCCGACGATGCGTCCGATCGGGTGGCCTCCGAGGAAGCGCTCGAGGACGTCGAAGCAGACGTGCCAGCCGGCGGCGCCCCACGAAATGAAACGGCGATCGATGGCGTGCCAGAGCGTGAGACGCGTGCCCTTGCCCAGCGGCTCGAGCTGCCACCGCAGGTCATTGCCGCCCCAGCTGTACTCGAGCAGCCTCGGCGCCTCGGCGCGCGTCACGGTCGTCTCGGACACCTGTGGCGTCGGCATGCCGACGGTCGAGAGCTTCACCGGCCCGGCGCTGGAGAGGTTCCGGTCGGCGTCGAACGGGGCCCACTCCCGCAGGTGCGCCGGATCGGTCAGCGCCTGCCAGACCGTGGCCGGGGGTTGACGCAGCTCGCGCACCAGGACGAGCGTCCACCGCTCCCCATCCTTGCGGACCTCCGCCCCCGCGGCGGGACCCGGCGCGTAGCTCCTGCGATCGCTCATCGCGTCCTCCTTCTCGGGACGGGCGGTCGTTTCCTGCGCTTCGGGGCGGGTCGCCGTTCCATGCGATCCAGGTGGCGTTCGAGCGCGTCGACGCGGGCCGACCACAACGCGCGGAACGGGGCGAGCCAGGAGTCCACCTCCATGAGCGGTTCGTGCCGGAGCCGGTAGACGCGCCGCTGCGCGTCGACCCGCGCCTCCACGAAGCCCGCCTCCCGCAGTACCCGGAGGTGCTTCGACACCGAGGGCTGGGCCATCCGAAGCCGGCGCCCGAGCTCCCCGACGGACCTCTCCGACGCGGCGAGGAGGTGCAGGATGGCGCGGCGGTTCGGCTCGGCGAGGATAGCGAATGCGGATTCCATGCCGCGTATATTCCATCAGCGGCATATGCATGTCAAGGCAGTTGTGAACTGGGTCGAGGGCGGGTCCGTGGTCCCGCGCGGCCCGCGAAGGGGCGCCCGGCGAACCGGGCGCCCCTCCCTGCGCGCCTGCCGGTCGCTCCCTAGTGGAGCACCACGAACCGGCCGACCTGGCGGGTCGGTCCCGCGGTCAGGCGGCAGAAGTAGACGCCGCTCGAGAGGCCGTGGCCGTCCAGCGTGAACGAGTGCGTGCCGGCGTCCATCGGACCGTCCGCCAGCGTGGCCACCCTCCCGCCGCGCACGTCGAACACCTCGAGGCGGGCCGGGCCGGCGACCGGCAGCGTGAAGCGCACGGTGGCGCGGTCCGCGAACGGACTCGGCGCGGGCGGCTCGAGCCGCACACCCGCCGCGGGCGCGGGGCCGGACACGTCCGCGGTCCCCAGCATCGGGAGGTCGAAGTAGGGAATCGAGCCGTCGAAGTAGATGGCTCCGTGACTGAAGCTGCTCGTCAGCACCGGCACGTGCGCCAGCGTCGTCGGCGTGCCCGTGAGCACGTCGTTGTCGTTGAACTGGGACTTCTCCTCCCAGAGCCCGGGGGCGTAGACCGCGCGCTTCCGGTAGTAGACCCGGTCCGGTTCCCCCACCTCGGCCGACGCGACGATCGCCGTGCCGTGGCCGTCCTGCGCGTCCACGTCGGGGCACTGGTAGCTGCCGATGTCCACGCCGTCCGGCTCGAAGACGTAGTTGTACAGGTCCCAGGTCGGGTCGCCGCCCGCGTAGCTGATCCCGTACACGATGCCGCGCCCGTTGGCCATCTGGTACTCGTAGGCGCAGATGACGACGTCATGGTAGGCCGAGATCGAGACGCCGCTCCGGTGGTATACCGCCGAGGCGGCGAGGAGGGTCCTGTCGACCCAGCCCGTCGTGGCCAGCCGCTGAACGTGGATCTTGTCGTCCGTTCCCGCGTAAGCGAGGTGGAGGTAGTACGTCGCGTAGCCGGGATTCCAGCTCGCGTCCAGCCCCGTCCACGCGCTCGCGCCGGCCGGCGAGTTCTCCGTGAAGGTCGTCCCCGTGCTCGCCCCCGTCCAGAAGAAGCGCACCGCGTGGTCGCTCTGGATGGCGAAGCAATAGACGCGGTTGTTGCTGCTCAGGGCGTTCGAGACGAGCGTGACCTCGCGGAACGTGAGCGCGCCGGCGTTCGCGATCGTCTGGTACCCGTAGACGGCATCCACGGCGCCCGTCGAACCGAGGCAGCGCCGCAGGCGGTACTCGCTCGCGTAGTCGCCGGCCACGTAGCCCACGTAGATGTAACCCCCCACCACCGTCGCGGACATGTCGATGAGGCCGCCGGACGCGCCTGCGTACCAGGCGTAGGTCTCGGTCCAGCTGGCCCCGCGGTTCGCCGAACGGTTCACCGTCCACCAGGCCTCGCCGCCCGTGCTCGCTCCCCACCCCCCCACGGCGTAGATCGCGCCACCGTCGTGGTCGAGCGACGCCATGCGGCCGCCGGTGCGCGTACCGATGCGGACGTCGGTGCCGCCCCCGGTCGTCGCGAAGGCGCCGGCCGGCGCGACCGGCTCCTTCCACGCGATACCCAGCGCCGCGGCCCCGCCCGCATTCTCGTACGCGCGCAACTCGACGATGGCCTCGTCGTACCGGCCCTCGCCCCACAGCCCTGCGATCCGCGCGGTCGTCATTCGGTCGGCGGGTCCGGCGCGGCCGCCGAGCTCGAGCTCGATCGCGGCGTTCCCTCGCTGCGAGGACGACATGGCCGCGAGGCGCTCCCAGAGCGCGACAGGCGGGCCGCCCGGCAGCGGGCCCGAGGCGAGATCGGTGGTCACCACGCGCGCGGGCGCGGCAGCGGTGGATGTGCGGAGCGGCTGCAGCATGTCGTTGAGTCCTTCAGGAGCGACCGGCGTCGCCGCGCGATTCACCTGGACGTCCGCGGCAACGCCCGAGGGATCGTCAGCGGACCACACCACCGCGCTCCACACGAGCGCCGCCAGCACGACGAGCGCGATCCCGCACCATGACCATCCAGGACGCACCATGTTCGTGGACCCTCCTTCCCCATCTGGACGACTTCATCGGCTGCCTCGGCGGAGCGCACGTCTCGCGCGCATGCGCGAAGCGGAGGCGAAGGCCGAACGTGAACGTGGCGGTGGAGGAGTCGTCGAGACCGGGCGAGGCGCCCGCGGGGGACGGCTCGAGGCTCACGGGGTTGGGCGCGCGGGCAACGAAACGGGCCCTGCATGCCGCGCGGCGGCGGGGACGCCTGCCGGTACGGCGAGCGCACGCGGTGCGCGAGCGAGACGAAGACGCGTGAGGGACCACCCGCGGCTCCTCCCTGCCCCAACCGGGCTGATGTGCATCCTATCGCACCCGCGCCCTCGCGGGGCACCGCGGAGAACGCCCCGGGAACGCTCGTTCGTCGCGGCGGTTGCGGGTGGATGCACGCGCGGCCGACGACGCGGGCGTCCGGGCCGGGGACGCCCGCCCGTCGCTCAGACCTTCGCCGGCACCTTGCCCGTGAGCGTCATTACCGCACGCATGACCTTGTGCCCGGGATCGGCGGCCGGGTCGAACATGCACGGGCAGCCGCCGTCGATCACGGTGATCCCGTGCTCGCGGCCGTGGCGCGTGGCCTCGGGGGACACGCTCCCGGCGCCGAACGCGCGGTGCATCCAGACGAGCTTCACCCCGAGATCGACGCACTCGCGCATGGTCTGCTCGGCGAACTGGGGCCGGGTGCCGATCACGACGGCCTCGACGCCGCCGGGGATCGAGCGCAGGTCGGGGTAGCAGCGGTCGCCCTCGACCTGCTCCGCATTGGGGTTCACCGCGAAGACCTGGTAACCGCGCTGGCGCAGGCGCTGGTAGACGACATTGCTGCCGTGGTCCCGGGACGAGCGCGAAACGCCGGTCACGGCGATGCGCTTCCGGGAGAGGAACTCGGTTGCCGCTTGCTTGATGCTCGTCATTGGGGCCTCCCGTTCAGGGACCCGCCCCAACCGGGCCGATGGGCATGGTACCCCACCCCGACGATCCCCGGGCAACGGCGACGCGGACGCCGAAAGCGCGCTCCGAGCGCACCGCCCTCCCGGTCCCCACCGCGACGCGCGCCGCGAGCGCCGTCGCCCCGCGCGTTCGTTCGTGCGGGTCTGCTGCGACTAATGCAGAACCACGAGCCGGCGCGTGGCCGATCCGTCGCGCGTCGTGAGCCGGACGAAGTAGACGCCGCCCGGCACCGGACTGCCGTCGTCGGCGAGTCCATCCCACCGGGCCACCTGCGGGCCCGCGGTGTGTGCTCCACGCGCGAGCGTCGCGAGGCGCCGGCCGGCGGCGTCGAACACGTCGAGCCGCACGGGGCCGTCGGCCGCGGGCGCGGAGAGCGTGTAGTCGATCTCGGTCGCCGCCCGGAACGGGTTCGGCCTCGCTTCGCGCAGGGCGGAGAGCATCGGTGCCGGGGCGGGACCCAGGCCGGCGAGCTGCGCCGGGAGGGCGACGAATCCCTGCGTCGTGTCGTTGAAGGTTCCGTAACCAACCACGACGCCCGCGTTGTTCAGCCCGGTGGCGATCAGCTGGGTCCATCCCGTGCCGCCGCTCGTGACCAGCGAACCGAAGTCGTACATGGTCCCACCGGAGTAGAGGAACGAGCCGAGCGGGACATTGTAGGGATTCGAGAGTGTGCCGAGGATGAGCCCGCCGTCGTTGATCGCGATGGCGCTGGCGTAGTCGCCCGGCAGGGTCCCGAGGTCCTGGATCGTCCCGGAGCGGTAGAGGAACGCGTGGTGGGAGCCGTCCGCCGCCGTGGAGTAGCCGACGACGTCGCCCGAGGCGTCGAGCGCGAGCGCCTCGGTGTCGGTCCTGGGGTCGCCAATGATCGATCCCACATCGGTCACGACGCCGCCCGAGTACAGGCACCCGTGCGCCGCGCTGTGGATGTATCCGCCGTAGGTCCAGTAGTAGCCGATCGTGCCCACGATCTGGCGCGCGTCGTTGATGGCGGCGGTCTTGTACATCCCCACCGTGCTGAGGTCGGTGAAGACGCCCCCGATCCACGAGAAGCCGACGTTCTGGTTGTCGCCGTTCCTCGCCCCGCCGACCACGTCACCCGAATCGTTGACCGAGGTGACCCACGACGAGCCGCCATCGACGTTGCCGATGGTCGTCGTCTGGCCGCCCGAGAGCAGGAGCGCGGCGACGCCGGGCGTCTCGCCATCCAGCGCCACCTGGTCCGTGCCGTTGACCGCGATGCCCGTGGTGCCGCCGTAGCCGAGCAGGCCGAGGTCCTGGAACGCGCCGGCACGCACGAGGAAGGCGTGGAACTCGCTGTTGCTGTCGATCACCGCGTAGCCCGTGATGTCCCCGTGGGCGTTGATGGCGTTGGGCACGGCGTAGTCGAACGGGCTCGCGGGCCGCAGCGGCGCGATCGCGTAACCGGGCTGGGCGCCCGCGATCGAAGGGCTTCCCGCGACGGCGACCGGCACGACGAGCAGCCGGATGAGCGCGGCCTGGGCGAGTCGATTCCTCCAGGGCGTCGGCATGGAACCTCCCTTGTGAGATCGCGAGGTGGTCCGCGAGCGACCCGCCGGCCGCGCCGATCCTATCAACGGCGAGTCGCGGAAGGACACGTTCGAGGGCTCCGGCGGCCGCGGTCCTTGTCCCGAAGTTTGGCCGGCCCAAATGCGGTGCCTCTGCTACAGTCCGGCGCATGCTCCGACAGCTCGTTCTCACCCTCGCGCTGCTCGCCGCCGTGGGCCCCGCGTCGCGGGCCGCCGGGGCCGCAGCTCCGGCCCCGGGCGCGCCGCCCACGACCCTCGCCACGCTCCGCCTTCCGGGCCCGCCGCGCTTCGTCGCGGTGGCGCGCGACGTCATCGCGCTGCGCTTCGCGATCGATCCCAGCATCGCCGCGCAGGACGGGCTCTTCGACGACGGGTGCCGCGTGCCCTCGTTCGCGCCGGACACGGTGAAGGCGCGGCTCGCGCGGCTGGACCGCGACGTGGCCGCGCTCCGGGCCATGCCGTGGCGCAGCTGGGATGCGGACCGCCAGGTCGACTGGCGCTGGATCCTCGCGAGCGCCGAGGACGCGCGGCTGCAGCTCGCCGACGAGAAGCTCTTCCTGCACCGGCCTGCGGCCTGGCTCGAGCCGCTCGCGAACACGTTCATCGCGCTCGTGACCTATGCGCCCGAGCGCGCCGAGCTGCGGCTGCGCCTCGCGCGCGGGATCCCCGGCATGGTGGCCGAGATGCGGCGCGTCGTGGTCGGGCCCACCTCGCGCGACGTGACGACGGCGAAGGGCGTCGCCGCGGGGATCCTCGCGACGCTGCGACTCGACCCGCCGGGTCCCGAGCGCGATGCGGCGATCGCGGCGCTGACGGGTTACGTGAACGATCTCTCGGCACTCAAGGGCCTGCGGGACTTCGTCACGGTCGGCCGCGAGCGCTACGAGACCCGGCTCCGCCGCGCGCTGCTGCTGCCGTGGAGCGGCGACTCGCTGCTCGCCAAGGCGAACGTGGAGCTGGCCGCGACGGACTCGGCGATGGCCGCGATCAAGGCGAGCGCGAGCCCCGGCGCCGACATCCCGGCGGCGCCCGCGCCGACGCCCGAGCAGCGCGCGCTCGCCGCGACGCTCGACCAGCAGAAGCTGCTCGCGCTCTACGACGAGGTGGCACGGTCCGATCGCGCGTTCCTCGACTCGGCGCGCATCGTCACGGTGCCGGCCGAGGTGGGCCCGATCCACGCGCGGCCCACACCCGAGGGCATGATCCCGTTGACGGGCGACGGCGGCAGCATGAACCCGCCGCCGCCGGTCGGCGCCTCGAATATCGGCTGGTGGAACGTCGAGCACATGGACACGACGTGGACGCTCGAGCAGAAGGCCGCGCGCATCGCGGCGACACAGGGTTTCCGCGTCTCGTGGATGGGGCCCTACGCGGCGCACGAGGGCGTGCCGGGCCACCACCTGCAGCTCTCGATCGTGCGGCTGAACCCGAACCCGTTCCGCTGGCTCCTGCAGGACAACGACCTCTGCGAAGGCTGGGCGATGTACGCCGAGGAGATGCTCTGGCGCGCGGGCGGGCTGGGCGGCTCCCCGATCACGTCGTACCGCGCGCTCGCGTCGTGGCGCGCGCGGATCCGCCGCGTCGTGTACGACGTGAACATCGAGCGCGGCGACTGGACGCTGCAGCAGGCGGCCGACTACAAGCGCAACGCGGCCCCCGGCAAGGGCGCGGTCGACGAGGACATCATGCGCTCGATCAACTGGCCGGCGCAGCTCATCGCCTACTTCACGGGCAAGATGCAGCTGCTCGACCTGCGCCGCGCCTACCGGGCGAAGATGGGCGCCGCGTACAGCGAGCGCGGGTTCAACGACGCGGTGCTCGCGGAGGGCTCGATTCCAGTCGCCCTGATCCGCGCGAAGCTGCTGGGAGAGCCGATCCCGGCGCCCTGAGCGGCGCTCCGTCCGTGCGCCGGGCGGGGAGTCCTGCGACGCACTGATCCCATCGTCGCATCTTTTCGCGCGTTTCGCGGGGCGTTGGCGCATCCAACATCTCTTTGACAGCCGTCGAGCCACGGCCGCCGAGCGGCACCACCCGGCCCCCGGGTCGCAGCCCGCCGGGACGCGGGGCCATCCGCCCGGGGACGCCGATAGGCGCCGCGCGCTCGACATTGCCCATCCTCGAAGGAGAGCCGCGATGCCTCGATTCCCCGTCCGCCCGGCTGCTTCCCCCCTCCTGAGTTCGCTCGTCACCGTTGCCCTGCTGGTCCCGGCCGTCTGCGCCGGGCAGGCCGCCACTCCCGCATCCCGTCCCGCGGTGCCGATCGAGCGCCTCCTGCGCCCGGACGGCTCGCTCGACCTGCGCAGCGGCTACGCGGGCCGCGTGGACCCGGGCGGCTGGAGCATGACCACCGCGGCCGACGGCAGCCCGCGGTTCGTGCGGAGCGTCGGCGCCCGTCAGGGCGCCGCCCGCCCGGCCGGCACCACGGCGACGCTCGACCCGTGCTGGTACCCCTACGACGATTCCCAGGTGCAGGCGCTGGCGGTCGATGCCAGCGGGCACATCTACGCCGGCGGCGAGTTCGTGCTCGCCGGGTCCGGGCCCGGCGACTACATCACGCGGTGGAACGGCAGCGCGTGGACCACGGTCGGCGTCTCCGGCATGGACGGCCCGGTCATGGCGCTCGCGATCGACGGCAGCGGCAACCTGTACGC
>JBAIWU010000052.1:0-8350 GCA_037917155.1 Candidatus Eiseniibacteriota bacterium | reverse complement strand
TCGACAAGGAGACCGGGCAGGGCAACCCGGCGCTCGACTGGACCTACGGCGCGCACGGCGTCGTGGTCGAGGTCGACCCGGCGAGCGGCGAGTACCGGGTGCTGAAGATCGCGTCGGCGTTCGACGTCGGCAAGGTCGTCAACCCCGGGATCGTGCGCGGCCAGTGCATCGGCGGCATGGTGCAGGGGCTCGGCACCGCGACGTGCGAGGGCTACATCTACGACGAGCAGGGGCATCTGCTGAATCCGTCGTTCACGGACAACAAGATCCCGACCGCGCGCGACATCCCGGACGTGATCGAGAGCATCGCGGTCGAGACGCCGCAGCTCGACGGGCCGTTCGGCGCCCGCGGCGTGGGCGAGCACCCGATGATCTCGGTGGCGCCGGCGATCGGGAACGCGATCCACCGCGCGGTCGGCGCCGAGCTGACGCACATGCCCATCCGCGCCGAGGACGTCTGGCGGGCGATGACGAAGCGCGAGCCGATCGACAACTGGATCACGAAGACGCCGGCGAAGTCGTGCCGGACCTGACACGCTGACGCGCGCTGCCGCGCCGGCGACCGGAGCCCCACGCACCGGGCGCCGGCGCTTTTTCCTTTCCTTCGTGCGCCGGTTCGGGCTACATAGCCTCGGCCCGGATCCATCCCCGGGGTGTCGGACGACGTCCCGGATGCCGACAACCGGACCGACCCGGCACGCGGCCCGTCCGCCCCTCGGCCGCGACCCACCGCACGCCCGTCCCCCGCACGGTCGCGCACAGGAGCGTTCCGCTTGTCCCAGTCGCAGCCGCCGTTCTCGATCGCCCGCTTCAGCCTCGCCGTCGCCCTGCAGTTCGCCGCCCTGCTGCTCGTGATGCGCTTCGCCCTGCCCGGCCTCTGGGCCCGCCAGATGGCCGCCGGGCCCGTCGCGCTCGCGGGGGTCTTCCTCGCGGGGCACCTGGTCACGTGCTTCTTCGAGTGGGCGTTCCACCGCTACCTGCTCCACTCGGTCACGATCGGCTGGCTTCGGGGCCTCGCGGACGCGCACCGCAACCACCACTCGCTGACGAACATCCAGCTCGCGCGCGACGAGGCGGGCCCCGGGCGGGTCGTGCTCAACCGCTACCCGATCGTGGACGAGGACCAGCACGAGGACTCCGCGTTCCCGGCGTGGGCGCTCGTCACGTTCTGGCTCGTGTTCACGCCGCTCATCGCGGGCGCGCAGCTCGCGCTGCCCCACGCGCCCGTCGCAGTGGGCGGCTACGCGGCCGTGACCTGGGCGATGGCGAGCTACGAGATCCTGCACGCGGTCGAGCACCTGCCGTACGCGTGGTGGAAGCGGGCCACCGAGCACCCGCGCTTCGGCTGGCTGTGGCGTCGCGTCTACGGCTTCCACCACTTCCACCACGCCAACGTCGGCTGCAACGAGGCCATCTCGGGCTTCTTCGGCCTGCCCGTGGCCGACTGGGTCCTGCGCACGTACCACCAGCCCCGCGAGCTGCTGCTGCACGGCCGCATCGCCACGGCGAAGGAGTTCGCCGTCCGCGCCCCGTGGGCGTTCGTCGTGTCGTGGGACCGCTGGGCGCGCCGCCGCGAGTCGGAGATGCGCCAGAAGCGGGCGGCGTAGCCACGGCGCTGGCCGCCGCGCGAGTCGCAGTGCCGCGGGACGCGGGAGAGAGCGCGCGCAGGCGCGCGGGCATCACGCGGGACCCGGCGCGGGGCGAGTGGGGTATGCTCCGGTCAGCCGCGCGCGACGGCTGGCCCCAACGGGCGCGCGCGGGTCCCGGCCGTGGGAGGATCCCCCGATGCGGAACCCGTCGCAGCTGGCCGCCGTGCTCATCGCCCTCGTCCTCGCGACCGCCCTCGCCGCGCTCGCGTGGAGCGCCGCGCCCTCACCCGCGCCGCACCCCGCTCCCGCCACGGGCGCGCCGGCCGTCGCGCCGGGTGGCCACCCGGTGGCGGTGCCCGAGGGCCCCGGGACGTCGTCGAGCGACCCGGACAAGGCCCGCATCAAGGAGATCGACGAGCAGATCCGCTCGCTGCGCGAACAGTTCAAGTCGCAGGCGGACCCGCTGCAGGCCCAGCTCAAGTCGCTGCGCGAGAAGCTCGACACGGACCTCAAGCCGCTCGAGGACGAGCGCCGCGAGCTGGTCCGCCGCGGCGAGTCGCCGGCGCTGCAGCAGCTCGACGACGACGAGGCCGCGCAGCTGGCGGCCCTGGCCGACAAGGAGAAGGCCGACGTCGAGAAGGTGCACCAGGACTACGCCCAGCAGCGCGCCGCGCTCAAGGCGTCCTTCGATCAGAAGCGCCGCGAGCTGCGCACGGGCGGGAAGTGACCGCACGCGGGGCCGCGGGACGCTGCGTCCCGCGGCCCCGTCGCGCACCCGTGCCGCGCGCGCATCAGGGAATCGGCGTGGCCCCCGCGCCCTTGGGCGGCCGCACGGTCACGGCGGGCACGTTGCGCTCGCGCACGAGCGCGTTGAACGCGGGCACGTCCGTCTCGAGCACCCGGCGGAGCTCGGTGAGCTTCGCGTCGACCTGCGCGGCGAGGTCCCGGTAGACCGCCACCGACTGGTCCGTGGGCGGGGCGTCGGCGCCGTCGACCACGCTCGTCAGCAGCGAGAGCTTGTTGTCCAGCCGGATCGGGTAGTTGAGCATGTCCTCGCTGCTGCGGTTCTTCGTCTGGTAGAGCGCCTCCTCGACCGCGGTGAGGCGCTTCGCGATGCGGTCCGCGGCCGAGGCGATCGCGGTGTCGGGCGCCGCCTCCTTGGCCCGCGCGGCCACCCCCTTGACCTGCTCGCGCACGTCGCGCAGCTGCACGATCGCGTCGTGCGCGGCGGAGATCTCGTCGCGGATCTGCTTGTGCAGGGCGAAGCGCCTCTCGTAGTCGGCCTGCGTCGTCGCCAGCCGCGGGTCCTTGCGCACCTCGAAGCTGCGCACCTGCGTGACGCCGAACGCGGTCAGGCGCGCCTGGTACGTGCCGGGCACCGCGAGCGGGCCCTGCAGGCCGCCGCCCCAGAGCAGCAGCCCCTTGAAGCGCGTGGCCTCCGGCCAGCGCAGGTCCCACGTGAAGCGATTGAGGCCCTCCCTCGGCGCGAGGCGGCGCGGCGCCGGGGGGCCACGCCAGCCCTCCTCGTCGCCGCCCGCGGCCGGGCCGCCGCCCTCGTCCTTGAGGTTCGAAAACGCGCGCACGACCTTGCCGGAGGGATCGAGGATCTCGAGCTTCACCTCCTCCTTGTCGCGCGGCGCGCGGGCGAGGCGGTAGAAGATCGTCGCGCCGAACGGCGGGTTCTGCCCGACGTCGCCGCGCCCGGGCGGGCCGCCGAACAGGTAGGCCGGCGCGGGCGCGAACAGCCACGCCGCTGCGGCCGCGGCCTCGGGCGTCATCTGCCGCAGCGGGCCCACGTCGTCGAGGATCCAGAACGCGCGGCCCTGCGTCGCGACGACGAGCGAGGCGTCCTTGACGACGAGGTCGGTGACGGGCACGAGCGGCAGCGCGCCGCGCGCGGGGCCGTCGGGGCGGTCGAGGTCGGCGATCAGGCCGGGGCGGTTCACGCGCAGCGGCCGCCAGTGCGCGCCCTCGTCCACCGAGAAGTAGAGGCCCGTCTCGGTGCCGCAGTAGAGGAGCCCCGCGCGCACGGGATCCTCGCGCACGATGCGCACGAAGCCGCCGTCGGCGGGCAGGTCGCCGGTGATCGGCCTCCACGTGCGGCCGTAGTCGTGCGTCGCGTACGCGAGCGGGCGGTAGTCGTCGAGCCGGTACCGGTGCGCCGCCACGTACGCCGTGCCCGGGCCGTGCGTGCCCACGTCGATCGAGTTGATCGTGCTCCACGCCGGCAGCGAGGGCGGCGTCACGTCCTGCCAGCTGCCACCGTCGTCGCGCGACACGTGCACGAGGCCGTCGTCCGAGCCCGTCCACAGCACGCCCTTCTCGATCGGCGACTCGGCCATCGAGAAGATCGTGCAGAAGTACTCGACGCTCGTGTTGTCGTACGTGATCGGGCCGCCGGAGGGGCCCATCTTGGAGGGATCGTGGCGCGTGAGGTCCGGGCTGATGACCTCCCAGGTCTGGCCCTCGTTGCGCGAGCGGTGGAGCACGTTCGAGCCCGCGTAGACCGTCCGGGGATCGTGCGACGAGACGACGATGGGGAACGTCCACTGGAAGCGGTAGCGGGCGCCCTCGGCACCGTAGCCCATGGGATTGTCGGGGTACGGGTTGACGTCGCGCTCCTGGCCCGTGCGGTCGTCGCGCCGCGTGAGCAGGCCGTCGTACGAGCCGGCGTACGTGACGTCCGGCTCGCCCGGCTTGGGCGCGATCCAGCCGCTCTCGCCGCCGCCCACGTCGTGCCAGTCGGTGCGCCCGATCCCGAAGCCACCCGTGCGGCTCGCGATGCCCACGGTCGAGTTGTCCTGCTGCGAGCCGTAGACGTGGAACGGGAACGCGTCGTCGGTGATCGCGTGGTAGAACTGCGCCGTCGGCTGGTTGTCCTGCCGCGTCCACGACAGCCCGCCGTCGTTCGAGACGTTCGCGCCGCCGTCGTTGCTCTCGATCATCCGCTGCGGGTCGTCGGGGTCGATCCACAGGTCGTGGTTGTCGCCGTGCGGGGTGCCGACGCGCTGGAACGTGAGCCCGCCGTCCTTCGAGCGCATGAACGCCACGTTGAGCACGTACACGACGTCGGCGTTCCTCGGGTCGGCGACGATGTGCGTGTAGTACCACGCGCGCTGGCGCAGGTCGCGGTCCTCGCTCGTGCGCCGCCACGTCCGGCCCGCGTCGTCGGAGCGGAACACGCCGCCCGAGTCCGCCTCGATGACCGCCCAGACGCGGTTGGGCGCGGCCGGCGAGACGGCCACGCCGATGCGCCCGCACAGGCCGTGCGGCAGGCCGTCGCCGGAGAGGCGCGTCCAGGAGTCGCCGGCGTCCGTGGACTTCCAGATCGCGCTGCCGCGGCCGCCGCTCTCGAGGCTCCACGGCGTGCGGTACACCTGCCACGTCGCCGCGTAGAGGATGCGCGGGTTGGACGCGTCCATGGCGAGGTCGATCGCGCCCGTGCTGTCGTTGACGAACAGCACGTTCTTCCACGTCGCGCCGCCGTCGCGCGAGCGGAACACGCCGCGCTCGTGGCTGGCGCCGTACGGGTGCCCCAGCGCCGCGACGTAGACGACGTCGGGATCGCGCGGGTCGACGCGGATGCGCCCGATCTGCCGCGTGTCGGCGAGTCCCACGTGCCGCCACGTGCGGCCCGCGTCCGTCGAGCGGTAGACGCCGTCGCCGCTCGAGAGGTTGCCGCGGATGCAGCCCTCGCCCATGCCCGCGTAGACGACGTTCGGGTCGGAGGGCGCGACCGCGATCGCACCCACCGAGCCCGAGGCGAGCTGCCCGTCGGAGACGTTCGCCCAGCGGTTGCCGCTGTCCTCGCTCTTCCAGATGCCGCTGCCCGTGCCGCCGAAGTAGTAGACATTGCGCCGGCCCGCGACGCCCGTGACCGCCGTGACCCGGCCGCCGCGCCAGGGCCCGATGCAGCGCCACTCGAGCGCCGAGAGGCTGCGCTGGTCGAGCGCGTCGGCGGCGGGCGCGGCCCGGCCCGCAGGCGGCGCCGCGACCGCGACGGCGGACAGCAGGGTGGACGCGACGACCAGGGCGGGCACGACCGGGCGCGGACGCGGCATCGGGGACCTCCATCGGGTGGAGCGGGGCGTTCGAGGAGAACCCGCGCAGTGGAGCATCGGACGGGCGCTCCGTCGAGCGCCGGCCGACGAGCGCGGCGCGCCGGGCGCGGGACGCCGCGTCGGGCGACCGCCGGGGCGGCGCCCGCGCCGCCCGGTCGCGCGGTCTGCGCAACGGCGGGCGGGTCACAGCCCACGCGAACCATGTTCGACCGCGCGAAACCGGGCCCGCCACCGGGGTCGATTCCTGATGCGCCCCGATCAGGAGTGTGGTTGGGTGACGCGGAGACGCCGGTGCGGGAACGCGCCGCTGGCGGGAAGGTCCTGCGAGGCAGGCGCCGCTCCCGATGCCGCCCTGGAGGTCTCATGTGCCCGGTCCACCGCACCCCACACGGGGTCGGGCTCGCTGCAGGCGCGCTCGTCCTCTCCCTCACGCTCGCCGCGGAGGCCGCGCTCGCCGCGTCCGCCGCCCTCGTTCCCGACCTCGCCGTACCGTCCGCCGCTCCCTTCGTCGCCCCGGCGAGCCCGCCGCGGACCGACCTCGGCACCGCGAGACGCCTCGATCCGCCGCCGGTCGCCGCGCGGACGCCCGGCGCGCTGCCGGCGGGCGTCGTGCAGGCCGCGCTCGTCGGGGGCGCCGCGGGCTGGACGTACGAGTCCGACGTCGCGAACCGCATGCTCGGCCTGGGCGCCGTGCCGGCGGGGGACCTCAACGGCGACGGCACGAGCGACTTCGTCGCGCTGGGCGACGTGAACTCGTTCTACACCGCGCTCTACGTGTTCCTCGGCGGCGCCGGCGGCCCGACGCTCGCAGCCGGATTTCCGGTCACGAACCTGCCGCCCGGCGCGCAGGTCGCGCCCGGCGGCGACGTCAACGGCGACGGCCGCGACGACATCGTGCTGTTCTGGTACCTGAACGGATCGGCGCGCGTCTATTTCGGGTCCGCGAGCGGGCTCGACATGGTGAACTACAACGCGCTCAACAGCCACTTCGGCACCAACCTCATCGGCTTCAACGCGGCGCCCGCCGGCGACGTGAACGGCGACGGCTACGGCGACCTCATCTTCGGGATGCCGAACCTCTCCGGCTTCAGCCCGTGCACGCCGAGCGCGGGCAGCGGCGTGGCCGAGGTGCTCTACGGCTCGGCGACCGGCGTGAGCGCGAGCCGCAACTGGTACGTGACCGGCTGCTACGCCACCGGCGCGGGCGCCGGGCTGGGCACGTCGGTCGCGGGGGCGGGCGACGTGAACGGCGACGGCTACGACGACATCGTGATCGGGGCGCCCGGCGCCGAGCTCAACCTCGTCGGCACGGTGGGCAAGGTCTACGTGCTCTACGGCTCGGCCACGGGCCTGCCGCTGCTGCCCGGCTACTCGAACGAGGGCGCGGTGACGTACGGCACCACCATCGCGGGGCACCACCTCTACGGCACGTTCGGCAACACCGTCGCGGGCGCGGGCGACCTCAACGGCGACGGCTACGCCGACATCGCGGTGGGCGCGCCCTACGACGACCAGTACGGCAGCGACGCGGGCATGGCGTTCGTGTTCCGCGGCTCGGCGGCCGGGGCCGATTCGGCGACCGCGAACCTGCTGTGGTGGGAGAGCGCCGGCACGCCGGGGGCCCAGTTCGGCATGCGGCTGGCGCCGGCCGGCGACGTCAACGGCGACGGCCGGCCCGACCTGCTCGTGGGCGAGACGAGCCGCGTCGACCTCGCGCAGAGCGCGGGCGGCACGCTGCTCATCGAGCAGCTGCTCGCGTATCCGGCCTCGTCGACGCGCGTCGCCACCGCGGGCGATGTCAACGGCGACGGCCTGAGCGACCTGCTGGTCGGCGATCCCTACTGGTCGAACGGCCAGGCCAGCGAGGGCCGCGTGCTCGTGCACTACGGCGTCGGCTCGCCACCCTCGGCGGCCGCCAACTGGAGCCTCACGCAGACGGCGATCGACAACCCGAACCTCGGATGGTCCGTGGCGTCCGCGGGGGACGTGAACGGCGACGGCTACGAGGACGTGCTCGTGGGCGAGCCGACCTGGTACGACTTCACGACCCCGGGCGCGACGAACAACGGTCTCGTGCAGCTCTTCTACGGCCACTCGAGCGGCCTGTCGACGTCGTCCGATTGGTACGCCTACGGCGCGTCGGGCGACCAGCTCGGCATCTCGGTCGCGGGGGGCGACGTCAACGGCGACGGCTACTCGGACCTGGTCGTCGGCGCGCACACGTCCGCGGGCGGGCTCGGGCAGGCGCGCATCTGGTACGGCGGCCCCGGCGGACCGTCGACCTCCGGCCCGCACGTCTCGCTGACCGGCGCCAGCGCGGGCGCGCAGTTCGGCGCGAGCGTCGCGTGCGCGGGCGACGTCGACGGCGACGGCTATCCCGACGTGGTCGTCGGCGCGCCGATGGGGCAGGACCCGGCCAGTCCGCTCCCGGGCGAGGGCCGCGCGTACGTCTACCGCGGCGGCGCCGCCGGCCTGGCGACCTCGCCGTCGTGGTCGCGCAGCGGCGGACAGGCCGACGCGCACCTGGGCAGCGCGGTCGCGGGCGCGGGCGACGTGAACGGCGACGCGTTCGCCGACGTCGTGATCGGCGAGCCCGATTACGACTCGACGAACCGGCTCGGCGATCCCGTCACGGACGCGGGCCGCGTGTTCGTCGTGTTCGGCTCGCCGTCCGGTCCGGCGAGCGAGGCGACGAGCACG
>JBAIWU010000051.1:0-2589 GCA_037917155.1 Candidatus Eiseniibacteriota bacterium | reverse complement strand
CCATGCCCTGAAGAATGTCCGCGATCTCCTTGAGCGACTTCCGGCCGAAGTTCCGGTACTTGAGCATCTCGCCCTCGCTCTTCTGCACGAGGTCGCCGATGGTCTTGATCTCGGCCGCCTTGAGGCAGTTGGACGAGCGCACCGAGAGCTCCAGCTCCTCGACGCTGCGCTCCAGCAGTGCCTTGACGCGCAGGAACTCCTCGTCGACCTCCTCCTCCACCTCCTCGACGATCTCCTCCTCGAAGTGCACGAACAGGGCGAAGTGGTCCTTGAGGATCTTCGCCGCGTACGCCAGCGCGTCCGAGGGGATGATGCTGCCGTCCGTCCAGATCTCGAGGGTCAGCTTGTCGTAGTCGATGCGCTGCCCGATCCGCGTGTTCTCGACCTCGAAGTTCACCTTCGTGACGGGCGAGAAGAGCGAGTCCACGGGGAGCACCCCGATCGGCCGGTCCACGACCGGCTGGTTCTCGGCGGAGACGTACCCGCGGCCGGGGCCGACCTCGATCTCGCAGCGGAAGTCGCCGTCCTTGTTGAGCGTCGCGATGTGCAGCTCGGGGTTCAGGACCTCGATGTCGGGATCGCTCTTGAGATCGGCGGCCTTCACGTCGCCCTTGCCCTTCGCGTCGAACGTGGCCGTCTTCGGGCCCTCGCTGTGGATCTTGAAGCGGATCATCTTCAGGTTCTGGAGGACCTCGGGCACGTCCTCCTTCACGCCCGGAAGGGTCGAGAACTCGTGCTGAGCGCCCTCGAGCTTCACCGCCGTCACGGCGGCGCCGGGAAGCGAGGAGAGGAGCACGCGCCGCAGCGCGTTCCCCAGCGTGATGCCGAACCCCCGCTCGAGCGGCTCGATCGAGAACTTGCCGTATCGGTTCGTCGAGCTCTTGTCCTCGAGCTCGACGTTCTTGGGCATCTGCAGATTCTTCCACTTCATATCGGCGTCCCCTCCGTCGTCGCCCGTTACTTCGAGTACAACTCGACGATGAGCTGCTCGCTGACCTTCGTCGGAATGTTGCCGCGCGTCGGATACTCGAGCAGGCGGCCGGACAGCTTCTCCGGGTCCACGCTCAGCCAGCTCATCATCTCGCGCCCCTTGGAAGCCTCCAGGGAGGACTGGATCATCGCCAGCTCCCGGCTCCCGGGCCGCACGCGGATCTCGTCACCCACCCTCACCTCGAAGGACGGGATGTCCACGATGCGGTTGTTCACGGTGAAATGGCGGTGCCGCACGAGCTGCCGCGCCGAGGAGCGCGACGGCGCGAAGCCGAGGCGGTAGACCAGGTTGTCGAGCCGCCGCTCCAGCGACAGGAGAAGCACCTCGCCGGTCACGCCCTTCTGGCGCTCGGCCTTCGCGAAGTAGGTGCGGAACTGCGCCTCGAGCACGCCGTAGACCCGGCGGGCCTTCTGCTTCATGCGGAGCTGCTGGCCGTAGTTCGTCTCCTTGGGCCGCCGGTCCTTGCCGTGCTCGCCCGGAGCGTACCCGCGGCGCTCGAAGGCGCACTTCTCCGTGAAGCAGCGCGCACCCTTGAGGAAGAGCTTCTCCCCCTCCCGGCGGCAGAGCCGGCACTTCGCTTCGCGATACGTCGCCATAGGCTGTCTCGACTTCCTCCTGGTTGCGGGCCCCTCGCGCCCGAGGCGCGGGCCCTCCGTCCGCTAGACGCGCCGCCGCTTCGGCGGGCGGCAGCCGTTGTGCGGGATCGGGGTGACGTCCTTGATGGCCGTGATCTCGAGGCCGGCCGCCTGCAGCGAGCGGATCGCCGCCTCGCGCCCCGCGCCCGGACCCTTCACCCAGACCTCCACCTTCTTCAGGCCCAGCGAGATCGCCTCCTTCGTCGCGGACTCGGCCGCGATCTGCGCCGCGAAGGGGGTGCTCTTGCGGGAGCCCTTGAACCCGACCTTGCCCGCGCTGGCCCAGGCCACGGTGTGCCCGTCCTGGTCCGCGATGGTCACGATCGTGTTGTTGAACGTCGACTGCACGTGCGCCACGCCCGTGATGCCGACCTTGCGCTCGCGCTTCTTCTTCGGCTTGGGCGCCGCGCCGGGCGCCGCCGGCGTCGCCGGTGCCGCCTGTGGAGCTGGTGTTTCCGCCACGTCGATCTCCTCTGGTTGCCCGGATGCCCGCTATGACGCCTTCGGCGCCGGTCTCTTCACCGCGGCGGTCACCTTGCGCACCGCGCCCGCGGTCTTCTTGGGACCCTTGCGCGTGCGCGCGTTCGTGCGCGTCCGCTGGCCCCGGACGGGGAGTCCCTTGCGGTGGCGGAGCCCCCGGTAGCAGCCGATGTCCATGAGCCGCTTGATGGCCATGGCCACCTCGCTGCGCCGCGCGCCCTCCACCTTCGACTGCGCCTCGATGACCTGGCGCAGCCGCGCGACCTCCTCCTCGGTCAGGTTCTTCACCCGGGTGTCCGGGTTGACCTTCGTCATCGCGACGATGCGGCGGGCGGTCGGCCCGCCGATCCCGAAGATGTACGTCAGCGCGATCTCCACCCGCTTGTCGTTGGGAAGATCGACTCCCGCGATTCGAGCCAAGACGTTCCTCCTTGCCGCGCGCTAGCCCTGGCGCTGCTTGTGGCGCGGGTTCTTGCAGATGAT
>JBAIWU010000050.1:0-6236 GCA_037917155.1 Candidatus Eiseniibacteriota bacterium | reverse complement strand
GTGGCGCGCATCGCGGAGGCGATCCGCGATCACTCGTTCAGCCGCGGCGCCACGCCCGCGAGCCCGCTCGGCGAGGCGCTCCAGGACGCCGACCGCCTCGAGGCGCTGGGGGCGATCGGGCTGCTGCGCTGCATCGGCACCGGCGCGCACATGTCCTCGGCCTGGTTCGACGAGGAGGACCCGTGGGCGCGCGGGCGGGAGCTCGACGACGCGCGCTTCTCCGTGGATCACTTCTTCACCAAGCTGCTGCGCCTGCCGGGCACCATGCGCACGTCGGGCGGCCGGGCGGAGGCCGCGCGTCGCGCCGAGCTGCTGCGCGCGTTCCTCGAGCGGCTGGGCGAGGAGCTGGGCGAGCCCGCGCCGCGCGGCGACGTGTAGGATTTCGCCCTACATCGCCGACGGGGTGTGTCGCGGAAGAGGCAGGCGCCTTCGGGGGCGGAGGAGCGGCATGGCGCCTGAAAGAGGAACCCCCCGCACGTCGTTCTCTCGCGCGGGGGGTTCAAGTTAGATTGGGAGTGGCATCCTCGGTCCCGGGGGCCGCACCCGGGGTGCCGCTGACGCCGGTCTCCCAATACGCGTGTGTAGATGAGGGCACCATCCAGAGGATTCCGGGTAACGCGAAGCTTCACGATTCCCGGACGAAAACCGACGACGCTCGCCGCGTTCGCAGGCGATCCGCGAGAACCGGTGCCGAGTCGGGCCGCCCGCCCGCGGCGCCTAATGCGTTGCAGGCGCGCTCCATCGGCGCGGCCCTCCTCGCGGTGCGCCGGTCGTTGACACCGCTCGCGCGGCGCTTCGATAATGCCTGCGCCCTCACGCACGGCATCCCCAAGGCCCGCGTGGCTGCCCCTTCCGCCGACCGAGGATCCTGCCCATGTCGCGCGAATCCCAGCGTCTTCCGGCCTCCGCTCCCTCCCCGACCTCCGAGAACCCCGACGCGCCCGAGTGGCTGCGCGGATCCGTCGCCGCGCGTGACGGCGCGCACACGCTGCTCACCGGGCACCTCCAGGCGATCGACGACGAAGGACGCCTCGTCTTCGCCCCCGAGGGCGGGGGCGCGCCTTTCCCGGTGGGGATCGGCGTGGACCTCGCGGACGGCGTGCTGGTGCGCGCGGTGCGCCGCGGACGGCGCGCGCTGGTGGCGCGCACCTCGGACCCCGTGCCGCGCTGGCTGCTGGTGGGGTTGGTGCGCGAGCGCGTGAGGGCCTCCTCGCGCGACGCCCGGCCGGGCCGGCTCGAGGTCACGGTGGACGGCGAGAAGGTGCGCCTCGAGGCGGAGCACGACATCGAGCTCAAGTGCGGCCAGGCCAGCATCACGCTGCGCTACGACGGCCGCATCGAGGTGCGGGGCACGCACATCCTGTCCGCCTCGCGGGGCCCCAACCGCGTCAAGGGCGCGACGATCGCGCTCAATTAGGAGGCGCCGCGCGTGACGCCCCAGACGGCTGCCCGGCCCGCGGCGAGCGGCCCCGCGCGCCCCGCGCTTCCCGACGTGCTCGCGGAGCACCTCGAGGAGCACGGCTTCCTCTGCCTGCAGCGCCGGCGGCTGATCGTCTCGGTCGAGTACCCGCTGCGCCGCCTGCCGCAGCACGACGCGCGCGTCGAGGCGCACTGGGACGGGCTCGTGACCGCGGGACCGCCCGCGGTCGCGCTCGCGCTCGAGCGGCTCGGCGGCGACGATCCGTGGGAGGTCGCCACCGCCGCGCGCGCGTGGCTCGTGCTGGGCCGGCCCGCGCCGGCCGCGGTGCTCGAGCGGCTCGCCGCGGTGCCGCCGGAGCTCGCCGCCTCGTGGCGCGAGGCGCTGCGCGGCGCGCCGGCCCAGCGCGTGCGCGAGGCGCTGCCCGCGCGCGAGCTCGCCCGCCTGCCCGGGCCCGGGCTCGGTGTCGCGATCGACGCGCTCGCGTGGCACGGCGCGCTGCCGGAGCCGCTCGCGGACGCCGCGGCGCGCCACGCCGACGCGGGCGCGCGCGGTTCGCTCGCGCGGGCGCTGCCGCACGCGGGCCTCGAGGAGCCGGCCGGGCGGCTGGCGCCGCTGCTCGGCGACGCCGACGCGGACGTCGCCCGCCGGGCGCTCTGGGGCCTCGCGCTCGTCGCGCCCGAGGAGGCCGTCGAGCGCGCGCGCCGCGCCGCGAGGGGCCCGGCGCCCGAGCCGTTCGCGGTGCGCGTCCTGGGGCTCCTGGGCGAGCCGGAGGACGTCGGGGCGATCACGGCCGCCGCGGCCACGGACTCGGGCCGGCCCGCGGCGTTCCGGGCGCTCGCGGACCTGGGCACGCCGGAGGCGGTCGAGGCGCTGATCCGGCTGCTCGCGCTGCCCGACGCGGAGCTGCGCGCGGTCGCGGGCGAGGCGCTCGAGGCCGCGCTCGGCGCGGTGCCGCGCGAGGCGCCCGACGCGCCGCCGACGCCGCGCGAGGCCGAGGCACACTGGCGCGCGCTCGCCCCCGCGCTGCCGCGCGGAGCGCGCGTCACCGCGGGCAGGCCGCGGCCGTGGGCGGGCCCGGCGTCGGAGCAGCCCATGTACTGGCACTGGCGCGCCGCGATCGCCGGGCGCGAGAGGCAGGCGCCCTGGCTCGCGCGCGAGGTACCCGACGGCTTCTTTGGCGCCGTGCCCGTGCCCGACGCGCGGCCGGGGGAATGACGATGGAGCTCGTCAACCGCACCCCGCTCGTCGCCGCGTGGAACGTCACGCTCGGCAAGGACGCCGCCGAGTCGCTGTGCGTCGCCGCGCGCGGCACCTGGGTCATCGACGAGCGCGGCGGCCTCGAGCTGCTCGAGGAGCAGCCGCCCTACCAGCCGGTCGACGCCTGCGTCGGCGAGCCCGGCGTGAGCAGCGTCCGCTACGAGGCGGACACGGGCGAGATGAAGCCGGCCACCGACTGCGCGCTCGTCGGCTCGGCGATGGGGCCGCGCGGCCGGCGCGTGAAGGCGGTCGACGTGGCGTTCCGCGTCGGGCCGGTCGCGAAGCGGGCGCGCGTCGTCGGCGAGCGCCGGCGCGTCTTCTGGCTGCTGCGCTGGTGGACGAGTGGCCCGCGCGCGTTCCAGAAGGTGCCGCTCCT
The DNA here is from genome assembly GCA_037917155.1 of Candidatus Eiseniibacteriota bacterium. Classification (GTDB taxonomy): domain Bacteria; phylum Eisenbacteria; class RBG-16-71-46; order RBG-16-71-46; family RBG-16-71-46; genus CAIXRL01. The sequence goes on along the minus strand of JBAIWU010000050.1, from coordinate 3,183 downwards.
CTGGGAGCTGGCCGCGGGCGGCACCGATGCGACGCCGGTGGACGAGAAGCGGCACGCGCAGGACCTGCGCAACCCGTACGGCCGCGGCTTCCGTGCGCGCGGCTCGAAGCTGCCCGTGCGCGGCTCGGCGCTGCCGCAGGTCCTGCCGGCCGGCGGCCGGGGCCCCGCGGGCTTCGGCCTGACGGGCCCGCAGTGGGCGCACCGCAAGCCGTTCGCGGGGACCTACGACGACGCGTGGCGCGAGAACCGCTGCCCGCTGCTGCCCGAGGACTTCGACGAGCGCTTCCACCTGGCCGCCGCGCCGGGCCTCTCGACGCCGGAGCACCTGGCGGGCGGCGAGCCGGTCGAGGTGCGCGGCTGCACGCCGTCGGGCCGGCTCGCGTTCACCCTGCCGCGCGCGCGCGTCCGGGCGAGCGCCACGCTCGACGCCGGGCCGGAGCCGGTCGAGATGAAGCTCGTCACGGTGACCGTGGACACGGACCTGATGCACCTGCGCCTGCTCTGGCGCGGCGCGATCCGCGTGCACGGGCGGCTGCCGAAGCTCGCGCGCATCGAGGTGAAGGCGGAGGGGCTCGCATGACGCCGGTCGCGATCCTGGGCGAGGGCTGCGTCTCGCCGGTGGGGCTCTCGGCGCCGGCCACGTGCGCCGCGCTGCGCGCCGGCATCGCGCGCATGCTGGCGTTCGAGGGCTGGGACGACGCGAGCCTCTCGACGATGGAGTTCGCCTGCGGGCGCACGCCGCTCGAGTGGCTGCGCGGCGAGGGCGAGATGGAATGGCCCGGGCACGAGGCGTGGGACCTCAAGCCCCCGCGCCCGCAGGTGCTCGTCACGCCGGGCGACGCGCGGCTCGTCGAGCTCGCGCTGCCCGCGGCCTCCGAGGCGTGGGCGGACGCCGACGCGCCCGAGGGCCGGGTCGGCCTCTACCTCGGGCTCGGCGAGGAGGACCCCGCGCGCGAGCTGGCCGACGCGCTCGCCCGCGAGCTGCGCGTGACGTTCGAGATCGAGCGCGCGGACAAGCTCGGGCGCGCCGCCGGGCTCGCCGCGCTGCACCGCGCCGCGCGCCACCTCGAGGACGGCCGGATCGACGTGGCGCTCGTGGGCGGGGTCGACTCCCGCCTGCGCCTCGCGGCGATCCTCGCGATGCAGGAGGCGGGCACGCTGCGCGAGGAGGACAACCCCGCGGGCGTCGTGCCCGGCGAGGCGGCGGCGTTCCTCGTGCTCGTGCGGGCCGCCGACGGGCGCCGCGCGCGCGGGCTGCTGCTGGGCAGCGCCGTCGCCGAGGAGCCCACGACCGGCACGGAGGAGGCGAACCGTGGCGAGGGGCTCACGGCCGCGGTGCGCGGCGCGCGCAAGGCCGCCGGCCGGCTCGCGGCGCGCCCGCTCGTCGTGAACGACCTGAACGGCGACCGCTACCGCGCGCTCGAGTGGGGCCTCGCGAACACGCGCGCGCTGGGCGACGTGCCGGTGGAGCCGGGCGGCTGGTCGGCCGCCGACATGTGGCACCCGGCCGACTGCACCGGCGACACCGGCGCGGCGAGCGGGGTGCTCGACGCGATCTGGGCCCTCGCGGCGCTGCGGAAGGGCTATGCTCGCGCCGGGCGCGCGCTCGTGTGGGGCGCATCCGACGGCGCGCTGCGGGCGGCCGCGGTGCTGGCGCTGGACGAGGAGGACTGACGCGATGCCCTCGACGGTCAACTCCGACACGATGGCGGTCGTGCACGCCAGCAGCAGCGGCGTGTCCACGATCGCGCCCGACGTCTGCAAGACGCCCTCGCCCGCCGGGCCGGTGCCGATTCCCTATCCCAACGTCGCGATGTCGAGCGACACCGGCGACGGCGCCTCCACCGTGAAGGCCGACGGCAACCCGCTGCTCACGAAGAGCTCGAACTACTCCATGAGCACGGGCGACGAGGCGGGCAGCGCGCAGGGCGTCGTCTCGAACAAGATCAAGGGCAAGGCCGAGCCCATCCTCTACTCGTTCACGGTCAAGGCCGACGGCAACAACCTGTTCCGGCTCGCCGACTCGATGCTGCAGAACAACAGCAACACGCCGCCCGGCACGACGGTCGAGCCCCCCGTCATCGCGCTGCCGGGCGAGGGCGAGCCGTGCGAGAAGACCAAGAAGAAGGTCGAGAAGAAGAGCGGCCCGTCCACGTCGTGGCCCGGCGACAGCGGCGTGATCGGCGCCCACCAGGGGCCCATCCAGGACGCCGCCACCAAGCTCAAGTGCGTGATCTACATCCGCCAGACGAAGGCGGTCTGCGGCAAGTGGATCGCGGCCCAGCACCAGCCCAAGCCGCACAGCTGCATGTCGGGCACGACGATCAAGGGCGAGGACGTGCCCAAGGTGCAGGCGTGGCTGGACGACTTCTTCCAGTCGCGCGGTGCGGGGACCATGCAGATCGCCGAGCTGTCGCACACGGGGTCGCCCTCGCACAAGCGCCTCTACATGCGCACCGCGGGCTACTTCGTCGGCATCATCGGCCTGCCGGTCAACGACGGGATGATCCGGCCCATGGTCGGCAACGGGCGGCAGACGGTCTCGTACGCGGGCAAGTGGATGACGGGCGACTACGACCTGTTCGAGGTCACGCTCAACGGCGGCGGCTGCTACAAGGTCGAGGGCGACGCCTTCGCGCTGCTCAAGAAGATGGTCAACACCGGCTGCAGCTGGGACGCGATCCAGCACCCGCCGCAGGCGCAGTGGGTGCCGAACGCCAAGGAGCAGGCCGAGGGCGTCAAGAAGCTCAACATGAACTCCGAGGTCAAGGCGGTGCTCGCCGCGGGCGCCGACCGCACCAAGGAGATCGAGGTCATCCCGGGCCGCAAGCCGATGAAGGTTCTCGACAAGCCGCTCACGCTCGTCGCGGGCGAGGGCGTCGCCGAGCTGTCCGACCAGGACGCGGTGGCCGACGCGCTGATCTGCCAGGAGTGCGACAAGTGAGCGAGCCCCTGAGCCGGGCCGAGCGCGACGACCTCGTCGCGCGCATCGCCGCCGCCGCGCGCGAGGTGTTCCCGCCGGGGGGCTCGCCGAACGAGTCGATCCTCGGGCACGCGCGCAAGCGCGAGCACTACCTCGCCCTGCTCGCCGAGTACGCCGACCGGCTGCCGCGCGTCGTGATGGGCGCCTGCCCGTTCACCGGCATGCCGCTCAAGCGCTCGTTCGACCCGTTCGGCACGGAC
>JBAIWU010000049.1:0-2076 GCA_037917155.1 Candidatus Eiseniibacteriota bacterium | reverse complement strand
CGTCGCGCGCCGGCTGGCGCACGAGATCAAGAACCCGCTCACCCCCATGCGCCTGTCGCTGCACCGGCTGCAGCGCCGGATCGACGCCGTGCCCGAGGCCGACCGCGCCGCGGTGCGCGACAGCATCGAGGCGCTGCTGCAGGAGGTCGAGCACTTGACCCGGCTCGCGGAGCGCTTCGCGCAGTACGCGCGCCTGCCGGAGCCGCGGTTCGAGACGCTCGAGCTGGGCGAGCTCGCCCGCGCCGCGATGGCGCTGCACGAGCCCGAGCACGTGCGCCTGCGATTCGTCTCGGAGGCCGCCGCGCCGGTGCGCGGTGACCGTTTGCTCCTCTCGCGGGCGCTGCATAACCTGCTGCTGAACGCGTGCGAGGCCAGCCCTCCGGGCTCGGAGGTCGAGGTGCGCACCGGCCGCGCCGGCGGCGAGGGCTGGGTCGAGGTGCTCGACCGCGGCCCGGGGCTCGCGCCGGAGGTCGCCGCGCGCGCGTTCGAGCCGTACGTGAGCACCAAGAACCGCGGCAGCGGGCTCGGGCTCCCGTTCGTGCGCGATATCGCCGTGCAGCACGGCGGCAGCGCCACGATCGGGAACCGCGAGGACGGGGGCGCCCGGGCGCGCCTCGCGCTGCCGCTCGACGAGCCCGGAGGACCGGAACCCGCATGAACGCGCGCGAACGTTTCCAGGTGCTGACCGTCGACGACGACGCCGCGATCCGCCGCCAGCTGCGCGGCGTGCTCGAGGACGAGGGCCACGCGGTCACCGAGGCCGGCAGCGCCGCCGAGGCGTACGAGGCCGTGCAGAAGCAGCGCTTCGACGCCGTGCTGCTCGACCTGCGGATGCCGGGCGAGCACGGCCTCGATGCGCTGGTGCGGCTGCGCGAGCAGGCGCCGGACACCGCGGTGATCGTGGTCTCGGGCGAGGGCACGGTCGAGAACGCGGTGCGCGCCGGCCCGCGCGGGGCGTTCGACTTCGTCGAGAAGCCCATCCGCGACCCCGAGGCGCTGCTCGAGATCATCGCCGAGGCCGTGCGCGTGACCCGCGTGCGCCGCCGCCCCGTGGCGGAGACGCCGATCGCGGGCGACGAGTCGCTCGGCATCGTGGGCGCGAGCCCGGCGATCGCGCGGCTGCGCGAGCAGATCCGCCGCATCGCGCCCTCGGCCGGTCGCGTGCTCATCACGGGCGAGAACGGCGCCGGCAAGGAGCTGGTGGCCCTGGCGCTCCACGCGCTCTCGAAGCGCGCGGCGGGGCCGTTCGTGAAGCTCAACTGCGCCGCGATCCCGAAAGACCTGCTCGAGAGCGAGCTGTTCGGCTTCGAGCGCGGCGCGTTCACGGGCGCGGTGCAGGCGAAGAAGGGCCGGCTCGAGCTGGCCGACGGCGGCACGCTGTTCCTCGACGAGATCGGCGACCTCGCGCTCGAGGCGCAGGCGAAGCTGCTGCGCGCGATCGAGACCGGCGAGCTCGAGCGCGTCGGCGGGACGCGCACGTCGCGCGTCGACGTGCGGCTCGTCGCCGCGACGAACAGGGACCTCGCCGAGGCGGTCAAGGAGGGCGACTTCCGCGAGGACCTCTACTTCCGCCTCAACGTGCTGCCGATCGCGGTGCCGCCGCTGCGCGAGCGCCGCGCCGACGTGGCGCTGCTGGCGCGCCACTTCCTCGGGCAGTTCGCCGAGGGCGAGGAGCGCCCCTGCCCCGAGCTGGCCGAGGACGCGACCCAGCTGCTCGAGGATTACCACTGGCCCGGCAACGTCCGCGAGCTGCGCAACCTCATGGAGCGCGCCGTGGTGCTCGTCGACGGCGGGCGCATCGGCGCGGCCGACCTGCTGCCGTGGCTCGAGTCCGCCCCGGGCGAGACCGAGGACACCGGGCTCAAGGGCAAGGTCGCGCGCAGCGAGATCGACTCGATCCGGCGGGCGCTGGACGCCGCGGACTGGAACGTCACCCAGGCGGCGGCCGGGCTGGGCATCGACCGCACGAACCTCCACCGCAAGATGCGCAAGTACGGCATCGCGCGCCGCCCATGACCTCGACGCCACAACCTGTGGCGCGGGCGCCACAGCGTTCTCACGCGCCGCGGCCGGACC
>JBAIWU010000048.1:0-3084 GCA_037917155.1 Candidatus Eiseniibacteriota bacterium | reverse complement strand
TCGCTCGCCCCGGGCGAGCGAGCCGAGCTCCAGGCGCGGGCGCGCATGGCGCCGCGCTGGGCCCGCGAGCGCTGGCCGCGCTACCGCGCGCTGTGCGACCGGCTGCGCGCGCCGGCGGTGGCGAACGACGCCGACCTGCTGCGGCTCGCGTGCTGGTTCCTGCTCGCGTGGCTCGATCCGCTGCTGCTCGACGAGCCCGAGGGGGCCGCGGCCGAGCGCGCGGCGCTCGCGGGCGATATCGGCGCGCCGCTGCGCGACCGGCTGCTCACGCTGCACGCGAAGGCGCTCGCGCGCGTGCGGCCGGCGTACGCCGCGCTCGCCGAGCGCGGCCAGGTCGAGATCACCTGTTCGCCGGCGTTCCACCCGATCCTGCCGCTGCTGGTCGACGTGCGCGCCGCGCGCCGCGCGCGCCCCGAGCTGCCGCTGCCCACCGAGCCGTTCGCCGCGCCCGAGGATGCACGCTGGCAGATCGAGCGCGGCCTCGATCGCACGCAGGCGGCGTTCGGGCGCCGGCCGGGCGGCATGTGGCCGTCCGAGGGCGGCGTGAGCCCCGAGGCCGCCGGGCTGCTCGCCGGCGCGGGCCTGCGCTGGATCGCGACCGACGAGATGGTGCTCTGGCGATCGCTGCCCGCCGGCGCGAAACGCGAGGAGCTCTACCGGCCCTGGCGCTACGCGACGCCCGCGGGCGAGCTGTTCGTGTTCTTCCGGGACCACGAGCTCTCGGACCGCATCGGCTTCGTCTACAGCACGTGGAGGCCGGCCGACGCGGTGGCCGACTTCCTGCGGCACGTGCGGCGGATCGGCGAGGCGCACGCGGCCGCGCGTCGGCCCGGGCGCGCGGTCGTGAGCGTGATCCTCGACGGCGAGAACTGCTGGGAGCAGTACGCGGAGGACGGCCGGCCGTTCCTCGAGGCGCTCTACGACGGCCTCGAGGCGGCGTCGTACGTGCGCACGCGCACCCCGTCCGAGCTGCTCGACGAGGGGGTGGAGTGCGGCGTGCTGCCGCAGCTGCACTCCGGCTCCTGGATCGACGCCGACTTCCACATCTGGGCGGGCCACCCCGAGAAGAACCGCGCCTGGGACCTGCTCGCCCGCGCGCGCGCGGCGCTGGTCGAGCGCGGAGCGTCCCGCGAGAGCCATCCCGAGGCCTGGGAGGCGCTCGGGGCCGCGGAGGGCTCGGACTGGTTCTGGTGGTTCGGCGAGGACCACTTCACAGCGGACAAGGCGTTGTTCGACAGCCTGTTCCGAGCGCACCTTCAGGCGGCGTATGAGCGGGCCGGGCTGCCCGTGCCGTCGTGGGTGTCGCTGCCTGTCGCGGGCCTGCTGCGGCCCGGCGAGGAGCACCACGAGCCCACGGCGTTCGTCCACCCGGTGATCGACGGCCGCCTGACGCGCTACTACGAGTGGCACGGCGCGGGGCTGTGGCGCTTCGGCATCGGCGGCGCCGCGATGCACCGCGTGACGCCGCCGGTCGCGAGCTCGCTCCACTACGGCTTCGACGCCGAGGCGCTGTACCTGCGCCTCGACTTCGCCGAGGACGCGCTGCCGGGCGAGGACGCCGCGCTCGTACTCGAGGTCGTCTCGCCGGCGCCGCGGCGGCTGCGGCTCGCGGGGCTCGCGCAGGGACCGCACTGGTTCGTGCGCGAGGAGGACCCGGCCGGCGAGCCGGTGGGCCGGGCGATGATCGACGACGTGCTCGAGGCCGAGCTGCCGTTCTCGGCGCTGGGCGTCGGGCCCGAGGAGTCGATCGAGATGCTGCTCCACATCGAGAAGAATGGCGAGCGGCTCGAGAGCCTGCCGCCCGGCCAGGTGCTCAGGCTGCGCGCCCCGGGCCAGGACTGGGACGCGGCGAACTGGAGCGCGTGAGCCGCGGGACCGCGCGACGCGGCGCGGCTACGCGAGGCGCTCGCGCACCCAGACCGCCTGCTGGTTGACGAACTCGCGGATGCCCTCGTCGCCCAGCTCGCGCCCGTGCCCCGAGCGCTTGATGCCGCCGAACGGCAGCCGCGGGTCGGACTTGACGATCCCGTTCACGAACACCGCGCCGGCCTCGAGCCGGCGTGCGAAGCGCTCCCCGCGCGCGGCGTCGCCCGTCCACACGCTCGCGCCGAGCCCGAAGCCCGAGCGGTTCGCGAGCGCGAGCGCCTCGGCCTCGTCGCGGGCGCGGGTCACCGGCGCGAGCGGCCCGAACGTCTCCTCGTCGAACGCCGGGCAGCCGGGGCCGACGCCCGCGAGCACGGTCGGCGCGTAGAAGCAGCCCGGGCGGCGCAGCCGTTCGCCGCCCAGCAATCGCCGCGCGCCCCAGGCGAGCGAGCGGCGGACCTGCGCATCGAGCTCGTCGACGAGGTCGGGCCGGGCGAGCGGCCCGACCTGGGTCGCCGGATCGAGCGGATCGCCCACGACGAGCGCGCGCATGCGCGCGACGAGGCGCTCCTCGAACGCCTCCGCAACGGCCGCCTCGACGATGAAGCGCTTGGCGGCGATGCAGCTCTGGCCGTTGTTCTGCACGCGCGCCAGCACGGCCTGCGCCGCGGCGCGGTCGGGATCGGCGTCGGCGAGCACGACGAACGGATCGGAGCCGCCGAGCTCGAGCACGATCTTCTTGAGTGCCCGCCCGGCGCGCTCGGAGAGCGCGACGCCCGCCGGCTCGCTGCCGGTGAGCGTGACGGCCGCGACCGCCGGGTGCGCGACCAGCTCGGCGGCCGCCGCGGCCGGCACGAGCAGCGTGGCGAAGACGTCCTCGGGCAGGCCCGCCTCGCGCCAGAGCGACTCGAGCGCGAGCGCCACGCCGGGCACGTTGGAGGCGTGCTTGAGGGCGACGGCGTTGCCCGCGACCAGCGCCGGCGCGGCCGCACGGACGACCTGCCAGAACGGGAAGTTCCACGGCATCACCGCGAGCAGCACGCCGAGCGGCACGCAGCGCACGAGGCTGCGGTCGGCGTCCGTCGCCACCACGCGGTCGGCGAGCAACCGGGGACCCTCGTCCGCGTACCACTCGCACGTCCAGGCGCACTTCTCGACCTCTGCCCGCGCCTGCGCGATGGGCTTGCCCATCTCGAGCGTCGCGAGCCGCGCGAGCTCGGG
>JBAIWU010000047.1:0-2060 GCA_037917155.1 Candidatus Eiseniibacteriota bacterium | reverse complement strand
CGAGGCGCTGGTCGACGCCGCGGGCGGCGACGCCGACGGCGCGCGGCGCGCGCTCGCGGCGATCCCGCCGTCGGCGCTCGCGGGCGACCGGCTGCTGCAGGCGGTCGTGGACGACGCGCGGGCGAGGATCGCCGCCGGGCGCTGAGCGCCGCCCGAACGCGAAGCGCCCCGGGACAGGGGGCCCGGGGCGATCGAGTGATGACAGTGCGGGAGCGCGAGCCGCGCTGGAGATGGCAGGCTCGGTGGTGGGACGCGGCGCACGCATCCCGCGACGATGAAGAGGAGCAACCGCGGTGCCAGCGCGCCCGGTCCGCCGGAGGGCCGTCGGGACCGCCTCGGGCGCGGCCGGACGGGGCCGTCGACGCGGGCGGTGCGGAACGCGCATGCGCTCGTCCTGCGAAGCGCAGCGCTCGTCCGCGTGGAATGCACGGTCCCGGCGCGCCGGGCCGGCCGGGCCATCGCACCCGCTCTGGCCGCGGCCCGCGCGGCCACGGCTCGCGCGCATCGAGTCTTGACACTGCTCGAAGCGGCCCACTAAATTCCTAGTGTCGATTTCGGGGCGCGTCCCTCGCGCCCGGTCGATCGCCAGACGCCCCGGCCCTCCAGCGGCTTCCGGGCGACCACCTCCCACGACACGACCCGTCCTGCGCCGGCTTCCAGCCTTCGGCGATTCGCCACCGTCCGCACCTCCACCACTCGACGCTCACCCGAGGACGATTCCCGCATCGCGCTTCCGGCCCGCGCGCCGGAGCTCACGAGCACCGCACCTCCCTCGAGCCCGGAGACGCTCCCCGTCCCGATCCCATGGCCTGACGCCACACGCGCGGATTCGCAGCTCCCTCCTCCGCCGCGCGGCGCGAGCGCCCACCTCATCCCGAGGCGACGAACACGATGGACACGCAGGAAACGCCGATCGCGGCCGCACCGCCGGCCCCCGCAGGGCAGACGCTCGAGCTGACCACGCTCAAGGGCAAGACGATGTCCGAGCTGCTCGGCATCTGCCAGGAGCTCGAGATCTCCGGCACGAGCGGCCTGCGCAAGCAGGAGCTGATCTTCAAGGTCCTCGAGGCGCAGACCGAGAAGAACGGGCTCATCTTCGCCGAGGGCGTGCTCGAGATCCTGCCCGAGGGCTACGGCTTCCTGCGCTCGCCGACGTACAACTACCTGCCCGGGCCCGACGACATCTACGTCTCGCCGTCGCAGATCAAGCGCTTCGACCTGCACACGGGCGACACGGTCTCGGGCCAGGTGCGCCCGCCGAAGGAGGGCGAGCGCTACTTCGCGCTGCTGCGTGTCGAGGCCGTGAACTTCGAGAGCCCCGAGGCGGCCAAGGACAAGATCCTCTTCGACAGCCTGACGCCGCTGTACCCGATCGAGAAGCTCAACCTCGAGACCAAGGACCGCTGCCTCGAGACGCGGATCATCGACCTGCTCTCACCGATCGGGAAGGGCCAGCGCGCGCTGATCACGTCCCCGCCCAAGGCGGGCAAGACGGTGCTCATGCAGAAGCTCGCGAACGCCATCGCGGAGAACCACCCCGAGGTCATGCTCATCGTGCTGCTCATCGACGAGCGCCCCGAGGAGGTGACCGACATGCAGCGCTCGGTGCACGGCGAGGTCGTGTCGTCGACGTTCGACGAGCCCGCGGAGCGGCACGTGCAGGTCGCCGAGATGGTGATCGAGAAGGCCAAGCGGCTCGTCGAGCACAAGCGCGACGTCGTCATCCTGCTCGACTCGATCACGCGCCTCGCGCGCGCGCACAACACGGTCGTGCCGCACTCGGGCAAGATCCTCTCGGGCGGCGTCGACGCGAACGCCCTGCAGCGGCCCAAGCGCTTCTTCGGCTCGGCCCGCAACATCGAGGCCGGCGGCTCGCTCACGATCATTGCCACCGCGCTCATCGAGACCGGCTCGCGCATGGACGAGGTGATCTTCGAGGAGTTCAAGGGCACCGGGAACTCGGAGCTGGTCCTCGACCGGAAGATCGCGGACAAGCGGATCTTCCCCGCCATCGACATCAACCGCTCGGGCACGCGCAAGGAGGAGCTGCTGCTCGCCCC
>JBAIWU010000046.1:0-3180 GCA_037917155.1 Candidatus Eiseniibacteriota bacterium | reverse complement strand
GTGAAGAAGTCGGGCGGGACGCCACCGGAGGCCGCCTCCGTTCCCGGCGCGGGCTCCTGAAGGGAGATCGCGGCTTGATCGAGCGCGGCACCCTCGGCCCCGCCCGCCTGCTGCGGCTCGCGCACGGCAAGGCCAGCGCGTTCGACCTCGAGTTCCTGCGCGCGCTCACCGCGGAGATCGAGGCGGCCGACGCCGACGGCGTGCCCGCCCTGGCGCTCACCGGCACCGGGGGGATCTTCTCCGCGGGCGTCGACCTGGTGCGCCTGCGCGACGGCGGACAGGAGTACCTGCGCGAGTTCCTGCCGGCGCTCAGCCGCTGCTTCGAGACCCTGTTCTTCTTCCCGCGCCCCACGGTCGCGGCCGTGAACGGCCACGCGATCGCGGGCGGCGGCGTACTCACGCTGGCGTGCGACCGGCGCATCATGAGCCGGGGCCCGGGCCGCATCGGGCTGCCCGAGCTCAAGGTGGGCGTGCCGTTCCCCACGAGCGTGATCGAGATCGCGCGCGCCGCGCTGCCGCCGCCGGTGCTGAACGAGATCGTCCTGGCCGGGGCCTCCTACGATCCCGAGACCGCGCTGGCCCGGGGCTTCGTGGACGAGGTGGTGGACCCGGAGGGCCTGCTCGCCCGCGCCGCCGAGGTCGCGGCCGACCTCGCCGCGGTGCCCCAGCTGAGCTACCAGATCAGCAAGGAGCGGCTGCGCCGGCCGGCCCGCGAGGCGCTGCTCGCCCACCGCGACGTGGACGACACGGTCACGCTCATCGCCTGGGACACCGACGAGGTGCGCACCGCGGTGCGGGAGTTCGTGGCGAAGACGCTCAAGCGCTGACGGCGATGGCCGAGCTGCCGCGCATCGAGCCCGACATCCGCCGCGCGGCCACGATGTCCTCGCGCTTCTACTCCGACCCCGCTCTGTTCGAGCTCGCGCGCGAGAGGGCCTTCGCGCGGAGCCGGCGGCTGGTCGGCGACGAGTCGCGCGTGAAGGTGCCCGGTCAGGTCCATCCGTTCACGCTGCTGGAGGACCTGCTCGACGAACCGCTCCTCCTGACCCGCGATCGCGACGAGATGCTCGGGCGCGAGTAGTCGGGCCAGCTACACCGCCTGCAGCACCGCGCACTTGAGGTAGTGCGTCTCCGGCACGGCCAGCAGCTGCGGATGGTCGGGGGACTCGCCGGCCCAGTCGAGCACCCGCATCGGGCGCTTGGCCGCGCGCGCGGACTCCAGCAGCACCTGGCGAAAGAGCGTGTCGTCGAGATGGTGGCTGCACGAGCACGTCACCAGCACGCCCTCCTCCTCGAGCAGGCTCATCGCCGCGCGGTTCACCTCGCGGTAGGCGCGCACCCCGGCGGCGAGCTGCCGGCCGCTCTTGATGAGCGCGGGCGGATCCACGATCACGAGCCCGAAGCGCTCGCCCGAGCTCTCCAGCTCGCGCGCCACGTCGAACGCGTCCCCGCGGCGCAGCGCCGCACGGCCCTCGAGGCCGTTGCGCGCGAGGTTGCGTCCGGCGGCCTCCAGCGCGGGCTGCGACGAGTCCACCGCGAGCACGCTCGCCGCCCCCCCCCGCAGCGCGTGCAGCATCCACTCGCCCTGGTAGGCGAACAGGTCGAGCACGCGACGGCCGCTCGAGCGCTCCTCGGCCCGCCGCCGGTTCAGCCGCTGATCGAGGAAGAGCCCGGTCTTCTGCCCCTGGGCGAGGTTCGCCTCCACGCGAAAGCCCTCCACCTCGACCTCCACGCTCTCGGGCGTTTCGCCCCACCACGGCGCGCGCTCGAGCGGCAGGCCTTCGAGGTTGCGCAGCGGCGCGTCCGCCAGCCGCCACGCGCCGCTCGGCGCCAGCGTCTTCTCGAGCGCTTCGCGGATCTCGTCCGCGCGCACCTCCATGCCGAGCGTCAGGATCTGCACGGCGAGCACGTCGCCGTAGCGATCCACCACGAGACCGGGGAGCTGATCGGCCTCGCCGTAGACGATCCGCAGCGCATGGGCGCCGGGCAGCACGCGCTCGCGGAAGCGCTTCGCGCGCTCCAGGCGCTTGACGAAGAAGCCGACGTCGATCTCGTCGCGACCGCGGGTCAGGAGCCGCGCGGCGATGAGGCTGCGGCGGTTCCAGTAGCCGCGACCGAGGAAGGCGCCGCGCGCGTCACACACGTCCACGATCGCGCCGTCGGCGGGCTCGCCCTCGATCACGCCGATCTCGTTCGAGAACACCCACGGGTGCCCGCCGCGCACGCGGCGATCCTGGTGCGGCTTCAGGAGCAGCCGCGGGTGCCCGGGACCGCCGGGCATCACGCTGACGCGCGTGTCGCGCGGCTCGCGGCCCCCGCGATCACGGGGCCCACGGGCGGAACGGTCGCGCTCCCCGCCCGCCGGCCGCGCCGGCCGCTCTCTCACCCGCCCGCCGCCGCGCCGAGGGCGAGGCCGATCATCCGAGAGGTGAGCCGGGCAGCCAGGAAGTCCGACGCGACCTGTCCGGGAAGCGGCGCGAGCTCGACCACGTCCAGCCCGACGATGCGCGAGCGCCTGGCCACGGCGGCCAGCAGGTCCACCGCCTCGTACCAGTCCAGCCCGCCCGGCTCCGGCGTGCCGGTGGCCGGGAGGATCCCCGGATCGAGCGCGTCGAGGTCGAACGTGACGTAGACCGTGTCGGTCAGCGCCTCCAGGATCGGCGCCCAGTCCCCGCGCAGGGCGCGGAAGCGGCGCGTGCTCCAGATCGGCGCCGGGTGCGTCTCGAGATGGCGGTGCTCCTCCTCGCTGAGCGAGCGGATGCCGACCGAGACCGCCGGCGCGACCTCGCGCACGCGGCGCATCACGCACGCGTGGCTGAAGGGGGAATCGAGATACCGGTCCCGCATGTCGGCGTGGGCGTCGAGCTGCAGCACGCTCAGCCGGGGGTGGCGCGCCTTCGTCGCGCGAACCGCGCCCGCGGTGAGGCTGTGCTCGCCACCCAGCATGACCGGAAGTCTTCCGCCTTCGAGGATCCAGCCGACCGCCTGCTCCACGCGCCGGCTCATCTCCTCGGGGCCGAGCGCGGTGGGCTCGATCTCGGGCAGCGTGTGGATGCCGTGGGCGTAGATGGCGCCCAGCTCGTCGTCCCACAGCTCGACGTTGCGGGACGCGGCCAGGATCGCCGCGGGTCCCCAGCGTGCCCCACCCTGGTAGGTGGTGCTGAAGTCGTAGGGCACGGG
>JBAIWU010000045.1:0-3016 GCA_037917155.1 Candidatus Eiseniibacteriota bacterium | reverse complement strand
GCCGGCCGCGCTCGCGGACTCGCTCACGGCGCTCTCGGACGGCCCGGCCGGGCTGGCCGGCGTCGCGGGCTCGCTCGGCGGCCTTCTCGCCGGGGTCGAGGCCGCCGACTGCGCGCCCGCCCAGGGGCTCAAGGACGCGATCGCGGATTGCGCCCGCCGCGCCGACGACCTCATCGCGCGCTGGTTGCGCGTGGCGGCGGCCTTGCCGCGCGCGGCGGTTCGCTGATCCGGGATCGTCAGCGCGGCGCCGACGGCCCGACGCCCGCCGGGATCGCCGCGAACGCCTGCTCGAGGTCGGCGACCAGGTCCTCGACCGTCTCGATGCCCACCGAGTAGCGCACCAGCCCGTCGCTGATGCCGGCGTCGTGCCGGTCCTGCGCCGACATGCCGGCGTGGGTCATGGACGCGGGGTGCTCGATGAGCGTCTCGACGCCGCCGAGCGAGACCGCGAGCGTCGCTACGCGCACGTGGTCCATCACCGCGCGGCCGGCCTCGACGCCGCCCCGGAGCTCGAAGCTGATCATCGAGCCGAAGCCCGACATCTGGCGCTTCGCGAGCTCGTGCTGCGGGTGCGAGGGCAGCCCGATGTAGCGCACCCACGCGACCTCGGGCCGGCTCTCGAGCCAGCGAGCGATGGCGAGCGCGTTCGCCTGCGCCCGCTCCATGCGGATGCCCAGCGTGCGGATGCCGCGCAGCACGAGGAACGCCTGGTGCGGATCCATGTTGCTTCCGACGGCGATCATGATCGGCCGGATCGTCCGGTACATCTCCTCGGTTCGCGTGACGAGGATGCCGCCGACGATGTCGGCGTGGCCGTTGATGAACTTGGTCACCGAGTGCAGCACGACGTCGGCGCCGAGGTCGAGCGGCCGCTGCAGGTACGGGCTCGCGAACGTGTTGTCGACCGCCAGCACGCAGTCGTGCGCGTGCGCGACCTGGGCCGCCCCGCGGATGTCGGTCACCTGCATCGCGGGATTCGAGGGCGACTCCACGTAGAGCAGCTTCGTGTTCGGGCGCATCGCGGCGCGCACCGCGGCGAGGTCGGTCGTGTCGACGAACGTCGCCTCGACCCCGAAGCGGGAGAGGTGCCTCTCCACCAGCGTCCGCGAGGGGCCGTACACCGACGCCGTGCTCACCATGTGGGCGCCCTGGCCGAGCAGCGCGATGTAGAGCGCCGAGACCGCGCCCATACCCGAGCTCGTCGCGATCCCGCCGTGGCCGTGCTCGAGCTCCGCCACGCAGTCCTCGAGCGCGCGGATGGTGGGATTGCCGAGGCGGGTGTAGATGTAGCCATCGTCCGCACCGCCGAAGAGCGCCGCGCCGTGCCGGGCATTCCGGAACGCGAACGTGGACGTCTGGTAGATGGGCACGGTCACCGACCCCGTGGGGTCGGGCCGGTGACCGGCGTGCACGAGTCGGGTGTCGATGCCCTTGGCTCCGTTGTCCATGGCGGCGGTCCTCGGCCGGGGCGCCCGGCGGCGCCCTCGGATCGGGTCTCGGTCAACCTGCGCGGAATTGCGACCGTCCGACCATCTCGCGTCCCCGCCGTCGGGCCAAGGGGTCCGAAGGGCGCACGCGTCCCGCCTCGCGGGGCGGAACCCGGAACCCGCTCGCGCGGTACCTCATCATGATCGGCAGCGGCGCCGCCGCTCGGACCCCGCGGGCGAGCCCCGCCCCCCGCACGGAGGATTCCCGACATGTCGACCTCGCTGGCCGGACCGAACGGTCGCCGCCTCGCGCAGCGGCTGCTGAGCGTGCTGCGCATCGTGGCCGGCTTCCTTTTCGTCTTTCCCGGCACCATGAAGCTGTTCGCGTTCCCGACGGGCATGCCGCCGACCGGGGGCACCGTGCATCCGTTCACGCAGCTCTGGCTCGGCGGCGTGCTCGAGACGGTGGGCGGCACGCTCATGCTGGTCGGGCTCTTCACGCGCCCGGTGGCGTTCGTGCTCTCGGGCGAGATGGCGGTCGCCTACTTCCAGTTCCACCAGCCGAAGGGGCCCCTCCCGGTCACCAACGGCGGCATGAACGCGGTGCTCTTCTGCTTCGTCTGGCTCTACCTTTCGGCGGCCGGCGGCGGGCCGTGGAGCCTCGACGCGCTCAGGCGGCGCTCGCGCTGGATGGCGCGGGGCTGAGCGCGGCGCTTCAGGCCACGACGCCGACGCCCGCCGCCTTGAACGAGGCGTAGACGCGCACGCCGGGGACCAGCGCGAGGCCCTCGACCGCGCCGCGCGTCACCTCGGCGATGAGGGGCGGCGTCGTGGCCAGCGAGACGCGCACGAGCTCGCCCGCCGGCGGCTCGGGCACGAGCTCCTCGATCGCGCCCGCGAAAACGTTGCGCGCCGTGCCCTCGGGCCGCTCGCGCGAGAGCGTGATCTCGCGCGGATGGACGAGCACCGCCGCATCCGCGTCCTCGCCGCTCGTCGCGAGCACCAGCGTGCCGCGCGGCGTGGCGATGCCCGGGGCGCCCGGGGACGCGGCCGGCGCGAACGTGCCGCGGAAGAAGTTCACGCCGAGGAACTCGGCGACGTAGCCCGAGCGCGGGTGGCGCATCAGCTCGTCGCGAGCCCCGGCCTGGCTCACGCGCCCGGCCTCGAGCACGGTGATGCGCTCGCCGAGCGCGAGCGCCTCCGAGGGGCTGTGCGTCACCCAGAGCGTGGCGCACGGAAGCTCGGCGAGCAGCCGCCGCAGCTCGCCGCGGATGGCGCGGCGCGAGGGTGCATCGAGGGCCGAGAGCGGCTCGTCCAGCAGCAGCACCCGCGGCTCGAGCACGATCGCGCGCGCGATCGCCACGCGCTGCTGCTGGCCCCCCGAGATCTCGTGCGGCCGACGGCGCGCGAGGGCGCCGATCCCCAGCCGCTCGAGCGCCTTGCCGGCGCGGGCCGCCGCCTCGCGCGCGGGGCGTCCCGCGGCGCGCACGCCGAACGCGACGTTGTCCATCACCGTGAGGTGCGGGAACAGCGCGTAGTCCTGCGCGACCCAGCCGACCGGGCGCCGCCACGCGGGCCACGCCACGCCG
>JBAIWU010000044.1:0-9164 GCA_037917155.1 Candidatus Eiseniibacteriota bacterium | reverse complement strand
ACGTGACCTCCCGCATCCGGCCCGGCGTGACCGAGCGCGCGCTGCAGGTGGAGCTCGAGTCCGCGTTCTTCCGCGCCGGCGCCGACCAGACCTATCCCTTCCTCGCCCACGCCGAGTACTTCTGGCTCACCGACCGCGAGACGCCCGCGGGCGTGCTGGCCTTCGATCCGCGCGAGGGCTGGGTCGACTTCGTGCCGGAGACCACCGAGGCCGAGCGCGTGTGGGAGGGCCGAGGGGACGCGCCCGGGACGCCGCTCGCGCGCCTCGAGGGCTGGCTCACCGCGCGCGCCGGGCGACCCGTGGTGCGCCTGGGCGCCGCGCTCCCGAACACCAGCGGCGGCGGCCGCGCGCTCGACCTGCGCGAGGCGCTGACGCACGCGCGCCGGCCCAAGGACGCCGCCGAGCTGGAGCGACTGCGCGCCGCGTGTGCGGCGAGCGCGGCGGGCTTCGCGCACGTGACCTCCCGCATCCGGCCCGGCGTGACCGAGCGCGCGCTGCAGGTGGAGCTCGAGTCCGCGTTCTTCCGCGCCGGCGCCGACCGCACCGGCTACGGCACGATCGTGGGCGCGGGCCCGCGCTCGGGCGTGCTCCACGTCGAGCCCGGCCCGCGCGTGATCGGCGCGGGAGAGACGGTGCTCGTCGACGCGGGCGCCGAGATCCGCCGCTACACCGCCGACTACACCCGCACGTACCGCGCGCCCGGCGGCGACGCGGGCTTCTTCCGCGAGCTCTACGCGATGGTGCTGGCGCTGCAGGAGCGCGCCGTCGCGCGCTGCCGCCGCGGCGCCGAGTGGCGCGACGTCCACCTCGCGGCCTGCCGCGACACCGCCGCGGGCCTGGTCGCGCTGGGGCTCATGCGCGGCGATCCCGACGCGCTCGTCGAGCGCGACGCGCACGCGCTCTTCTTCCCGCATGGGCTCGGCCACCTCGTCGGGCTCGGCGTGCGCGACGCGAGCGGCTTCCTGCCCGGGCGGGTGCGCAGCACCCGGCCGGGACTCGACATGCTGCGCACGGACCTGCCGCTCGAGCGGGATTACGTCATCACGGTGGAGCCGGGCGTCTACTTCATCCCGGCGCTGCTGCGCGACCCGGTGCGCCGCGGCAGGTACGCGGACTGCGTCGCGTGGGAGCGCGTCGACCGGCTGCTCGAGTTCGGCGGCATCCGCATCGAGGACGACGTCCGCGTGACCGACGGCGATCCGGAAGTGCTCACCGCTGGAGTGCCGAAGTCGCTCGACGCCGCCCTGCTCGGCTGAGCCGCGCGGGGGCCCATCCCGCGCTGCGCGTGAGTTCCTGACATCGCGCTAAAGACTCCGCGTCGCCCTCCCGATACAGGGCGCGGCAGGCATCCAGCCCGATGCCCGGGGGTCCACCCCCGCACCGGGCCACACTCCTCGCCCCGCTTCGTTGCCCCTTCGGAGCCTCGCCAGGAAGGCCCGGGCTACCCGCGCATGCGGGCGGCTCCGGAACGCGCGTCCGCACGTCGCGGACCCACCAGGGAGGTTCGGTGATGCTTGCTTCCTTCAAGCGCGTCCTCGTGGCGGCGTGCGCCGTGGCGGCCGTGTCCGCGCCGGCGATCGCGCTGGCCGACGGGGCGGTCCGCGTGGCGCTCACGGCGCAGCGCGTGACGACGGCGAACGGCCACGAGGCACTCGTACCGGCGGAGAAGGCCCGCCCGGGAGACGTCATCGAGTACCGCGCGACCTACACGAACGACGGCACGTCCACCGCGCGGCAGCTGGTGGCGACCCTGCCGATCCCGGCCGGCCTGGAGTACGTGGGCGGCACCGCGGCGCCGACCGTGGTCGAAGCCAGCCTCGACGGCCGCACGTTCGCGCCGGTGCCGCTGAAGCGCAGGGAGCGCACGTCCGACGGTCGCGTGGTGGTGCGGGAGGTTCCGGCCTCCGAGTACCGCTGGCTGCGCTGGCCCGTCGGCACGCTCGGCGCAAAGCGGTCGTACTCGGTCGTCGCGCGCGCGCGCGTCACGACGTGACGCGGGCGGCGCCCCGACGCCGCCGTCCACATCCCCCTGATCGTTCCGCCGCGTGTTCGGACGCGGAGTGCGCCACCGCGCGCTCCGGACGGCGCTGCGCACGTCGGATCACCGCCTCAGGTCGCCCTCACCAACCTTACGGAGTGTGCACATGAACCCCGTGAAGTCTGCCGGAAGCTCCCGGCGGCGCTTCCCCCTCGTCGCCGGCGCGGCGCTTCTCGCGCTGGCCGCCGCGGCGCTGGTCGTGACGGGAGTCCCGGCGCAGGCCGCGCCTCCCGCGGGCACGTCCATCGGGAACCAGGCCACCGCGACGTACGTCGACGCCTCGTCGACGACCTACACCGTGACCTCGAACGCGGTCGTCACGATCGTGCAGCAGGTCGCGAGCTTCACGCTCACCGCGAACGGCGTGCGCACGGCGGCGCCGGGCGCCCAGGCGGTCTTCCCCCACGTTCTGACCAACACCGGCAACGGCACGGACACGTTCCCGCTCTCCGCGGCGAACCTGCTCGGGGACAACTTCGACCTGACGGGCCTCGCGATCTACGCCGACGCGGACGGCAACGGCGTGCCCGACAACTTCACCCCGCTCACGTCCACCGGGCCGCTCGGGGCGGGTGCGTCGTTCCGGTTCGTGGTCGTCGGAAGCGTGCCCGGGACGCAGGTCGCGGGCGACGTCGCGCGCCTGCGCGCAACGGCCGCGAGCACGTTCGACGCCACGGTGACCGCGTTCAATGACGACCAGGTGACGGTGACCGGAAACGCGGTCGTGAACGTCACCAAGGCCATCAGCGCTCCGAGCGGCAATTCGCCGAGCGGCCCCTACACCTACACCCTGACGTACACGAACGCCGGCAACGCCGCGGCGTCGGGCCTCCGCCTGACCGACGCGATCCCGGCCGGCATGACGTACGTCGCCGGTTCGGCGCGCTGGAGCGTCACGGGCGCGCTCGCGCTCACGGACGCCGACTCCTCGGACGCGCAGGGAACCGCGCCGTCCACCATCCGCTTCGACTCCGGCGTCGCCACGCCCGGCGCCGTGACGGCGATCGTGAACCAGGTGCCTCCCGGCCAGTCGGGAAGCGTCACGTTCCAGGTCAGCGTGAACGCCGGCCTCGCGCCGCAGGTGATCAACAACACCGCGCGCTTCGCGTACAACGACGGCGTCGCCGACGTGGGACCGTTCAGCTCCAACGTCACGCCGTTCACCGTGAACCGCACCGTGGGCGTGCTGTTCACCGGTCAGACGGTGGCGAGCGCGAACCAGGGCTCCCTGGTCACGTTCACGAACGGCCTCGTCAACACCGGCAACGGCAGCGACGTCTTCGACATCAGCGTCGCGTCGGGCACCTTCCCGGCCGGCAGCACCTTCACGCTCTACCAGAACGACGGCGTCTCGCCGCTCACCGACACGAACCTCGACGGTATCCCCGATACCGGCCCGGTCGCCGCGGGTGCGTCGTACAACGTCGTGCTCAAGGTGCAGCTGCCGCCGGGCGCCACGGGCGGCCCCTACAACGCGTCCAAGACCGCGCGCTCGACGCAGGATCCGCTCGTCAGCGCCGTCGCGTCCGACGTGCTGACAGCGATCGTCGCCAACACGGTCGACCTCACGAACAACACCGCGCTGCCGGGTGCCCCCGGTGCCGGCGCGGGTCCCGAGGCCGCACCCGTGATCACGAACACGACCGCGCCGGGCACCACCACGCGCTTCGTGCTGGTCGTCAACAACACGAGCTCGCAGCCGGACAACTACGGCCTGGCGGCGAGCACCGATCCGACCTTCGCCTCGCTGACGCTGCCGGCGGGCTGGTCGGTCACGTTCCTCAACACGTCCAGCGCTCCCATAACCAGCACCGGTCCGATCGCGGCCGGCGCGAACGCCACGGTGTGGGCGGACGTCACCGTGCCGGCGGGCGCGACGGCGGGCAACGTGGAGACGTACTTCCGCTCGCTCTCGCCGGTGTCGGGCGCCTCGGATCGCATCCACGATCGCGTCACGGTGGGCGTGGTGCGCAGCCTGTCGCTGGTGCCCAACGGGACCGCGCAGGTGATCCCGGGCGGCTTCGTGGTGTATTCGCACATGCTGACCAACACCGGCAACGTCGTCGAGGGCGACGGCGTGGGCAGCCTCGTCACGCTGACGAGCACGAATAACCAGGCCGGCTGGAGCTCGGCGATCTACCGCGACACGAACGGCGACGGCGTGTTCGACGCCGGCGACCTGCCGATCGCGGACCTCTCCTCCATCGGCGGCCTCGCGCCGGGCGCCAGCACGCGGCTGTTCGTGCAGGTGTTCGCTCCGTCCGGCGCACCGCTCGGCCAGTTCAACACCACCAGCTTGACGGCGACGACGTCGAACCTGGCGTACGGCTCGGCCGCGCCCGCGCCCGCCGTGGCGACCGACGGCACGACGATCATCAACGGCGAGATCACCATCGCCAAGGCCCAGTGCCTCGATCGCGACTGCAACGGCGTCGAGGACAGCACGTTCACGGCGGTGAACCTCGCCTACGGCGCGATCCCCGGCGCCTGCATCCGCTACCAGATCACGGTCACGAACATCGGCACGACCGCGGTCACGGGGCTGGTGGTCAATGACGCGACGCCGGCGAACACGGTGTCGTGGAACGCCGCGACCGCGACGACGTCGGCCGGCACGGTGACCGTGCCGCCGGACGGCACGTCGGGCCCGGTGACCGCGACCATCGGCACGCTCGGACCGGGGGCGTCGGTCACCGTGCGGTTCAGCGTGCGGATCAACTTCCCCTGATCGCGGGAGCGGAGGGAGGCCTGACGGTCCTCCCTCCGCAGCCGCGCCCGCCGCGGCGCGGGTGGCCGCGGCGCGGAAGCAGAAGGTGCGAGCAAGGCAGCCACGGCCGACTCGCCCAGCCCCCGGTGGCCGCCACCCGGCCATCGGGGGCCGCGAGCGGCTCGGCGATCGACGACTCCGCGGTACCTGCGTGACCGGGCCCTCCACGGACGGCGTGCGCGGGCGATCGTGGGGCGGTGGATTCCGGGCATGAACCCAGCGACACCCATCCGCACCGCTCCGGGCAGCGCACGCGTTCGCGCGTGCGCGTTCCTGTGCATGATGGGATTTGCTCTGCTGGCGGGCGGGCGCGCGCGCGCGGCGCCCGCGCCCGGCACCGCGATCGACAACACCGCACGGGGCAGCGCCACGGACTCGATCTCGGGACGCGTGATCGCCGGCGTCAGCAACACCGTGACGGCGGTCGTGCAGGCGCTCGAAGCCGGCGAGCTGCGCGATCCCGCCGGCCGGCTCGTGGCCCCCGGCGCGACGGCGACGTTCGCGCATGCGCTCGTCAACCTGGGCAACGTCACGACCGGCTTCCGGATCGGCGCCACGAACCTCGCCGGGGACGACTTCGACGCCGCCTCGTTCGCGCTCGCGCGCGACGTGGACGGCGATGGCGCGCTCGGGCCCGGGGACGTCCTGCTGGCACCCGGGGACGTCGTCACGCTCGCGCCGGGCGACAGCGCGGCCCTGCTGCTCGTCGCGACCGCCCCGGCCGTCGCGCCCCCGGCCGCTGTGGCGCGCGTCCGCCTGACGGCCACGAGCACCCTGCAGGGCGCGCTCGCCGAGGTCGTCGACACGCTGCGCACGCCCAGCGCGGCGCCGCCCCGCCTGGCGTTCTACTCGGGCGCGGACTTCTCGCGCACGATCCTCGCGACCACTCTCGGCGCGCCCCTGTTCCTGCGCGCCAGCGCGCCGCAGTGCGACGCCGATCCGACGCGCCCCGACACCCTGACCCTGCGCCTCAGCTCCCGGCTCACGCAGGACGCGAAGACCTGCACCGCGGTCGAGACCGGTCCCGCGACCGGGGTGTTCGTGGTCGCCGGAGTTCCCGTGGCGGTCGGGAACGACCCGACGGCCGGCCCGGCATCGTCCGCGCTGCACGAGGGGCGCGGCGACCTGTTGACGGCCGAGCTGTTCGGGTGCGGCGCCACGCAAACCAGCGCGAGCGTGTGGGTCGCCCCGGGCGGCGTGGTGTTCGACTCGCACACGGACGCGCCCGTGCCGGGCGCGCGCGTCCAGTTGCTCGACGTGAGCGGCCAGGGCAACGGCTCGCCCGGCGGCCTCGCCCTCGTGTACCAGGGGGACGGCGTGACGCCCGCGCCCGCCGAGGTCTACACCGACCGTGCCGGCCAGTACGCCTTCCCGATCGTGCCCGCGAGCACGTATCGCGTCGTGGTGGCTCCGCCGTCGCCGTGGCAGTTCCCCTCCCGCGTGCCTGCCGCGCAGCTCCCGGGCGGGCACCTGCTCGACGCCGCGGCGTCGTACGGCGCGGACTTCGTGGTCGCGACGTCCGGTTCGCCCATCTTCGCGGACGTGCCCGTGGACGTGCACGGCGAGGTCACGCTCTTCGCCGAGAAGACCGCCGGGACGACGAGGGCCGAGTGGGGCGACGAGGTGGAGTACACCGTCCGCGTCGCGAACCGGTCCGACAGCCTGCTCGATGCGGCCACGATGCGGGACACGCCTCCCGCGGGCTTCGCGTTCGTACCCGGCACCGCACGCGTGAACGGCGCGTCGGCGCCCGACCCGGCGCGCGTCGCGGGCACGCTCGTGTTCCCCGTCGGCGCGATGGCCCCGCACGCGGAGCTCGCGCTGGACTACCGCATGCTCGTCGGGCCCGGCGCCCCCGAGGGCGACGCGGTCAACGCGGCCGTGCTGGTCGCGGGCGCGCACGTGTCCAACACCGCCTCGGCCACGGTGCGGGTCGCGGGCGACGTGTTCGCGTCCGAGGGCACGATCCTCGGCCGCGTCGGCCTCGCGCAGCCCGGCGCGCCGGTCCCCGGGGAGGGCATCGCCGGCGTGCGGCTCGTGCTCGACGACGGGACGTGGGCGATCACCGACGGCGACGGGCGCTTCAGCTTCACGGGCGTCACGCCGCGCACGCACGCGCTCAAGCTGGACGCGACGACGCTCCCGGCCGGCACGCACGTGGTCGCGCTGGCCCACCGCGACGGCGACCGGCCGGGCGCGCGCTTCGTGGACCTCACGCGCGGCGAGCTGGTGCGCGCCGACTTCGCGGTGGCGGGTGACTCCGCGCTATCTGCGGTGCTCGCGGCCCGCCGCGACGCGGTGCGCGCGCTGGGCGGCGACGAGCGCGCCCGCGTCATCGCACGCGGCGCCGCGGCGCTCTCGGCCGACGTGGCGCGCTCCGATCCGCGCACCCTGCCCGCGGAGCGCGTCACCACCGGCGAGACGTCGCTGCCTGTCTTCGACGGGGACGCCGCGCCGGCGCCCGCGGCGAAGCCCGATACCACGGGGGCCGCGAGCGCGGCCGCGTCGGCACCGGGGCGGCCCGGCGACCCGGGCGCGCTCGAGCGCACGCTCGCCGCCTCGACGCCCGAGTTCGATTTCGTCGGCCTCGGGGATCTCGACACCGTGTCCGCGCGCCAGGTCGCGGTCGTGGTGAAGGGCCCGGCGGGCGCGACGCTCGCGCTGCGGGTGAACGGCGAGGGCGTGCCCGAGTCGCGCGTGGACCGGCGCTTCACCGCCTCGGCGCAGGGTGTCGGCGCCTGGGAGTACCTCGGCGTGCCGCTCAAGCCGGGCCTCAACGTGCTGGAGGTCGTGCCCGCGGGCGCGGCCCTGCACCGCACGCTGCGGCTCGTGGCTCCGGGGCCGCTCGCGCGCATCGTGCTGCGCGCGCCCACCGCGAGCCCCGCGGACGGACACGGAGCCGCCCCGCTGGAGATCCAGCTCACCGACGCCGCGGGCGTGCGCGTGGGCGAGCGCACGCTGGTGACCGTCGAGTGCGCCGGGGCGTCGTTGCGGGCCGACGACCTGGACCCCGCGACGCCGGGGGTGCAGGTCGCGATCGAGGGCGGCCGGCTCCGGCTGGCCGTCGCAGCGCCCTCGCGGCCGCTCGCGGCGCGCGTGACCGCCGGCGTCGGCGACGTACAGGCGGCGACGGTGATCGAGTTCGTGCCCGAGCTGCGCCCGCTCATCGCCGTCGGGGCCGCCGAGGGCGTGGTCTCGCTTCGCTCGCTCCTCCGGGCGGGGGCGCTGGTGCGCCAGATGCCGGCCGCGAGCTTCGAGGCGCCCGTCGAGCAGTTCGCGAGCGCGAGCGGCGACGGCAGGGCGAGCGCCGAGGCGCACGCCGCCCTGTTCGCCAAGGGCCGCGTCGGACGGCGCTCGCTGCTCACGCTGGGGTACGACTCCGATCGTCCGGACGACTTGCGCCAGTTCCGCGACCAGCAGCCGGACCGCGGCTGGGTCGTCGTCGGCGACGCCTCGACGCGCGGCTACGACGCGCAGTCCACCGGGCACCTCTACGCGCGCCTCGAGCAGCGCGAGGGCGCGGTCGGGTACGGCGACTTCGTCGCCGGCGACGACGCGGACCGCCGCGTGCTCGGACACTACAGCCGCAGCCTCACCGGCGTGAGCTCCCACTGGCGGCTCGGCGCCGCCCAGCTCTCGGGCTTCACCAGCCGCGAGCGCACGCACCGCACGGTCGAGGAGATGGGCGGCACCGGCACCTCGGGCCCGTACGTGCTCGCGCACCCGCCGATCGTGGAGAACTCCGAGCGCGTCGAGATCGTGGTGCGGGACCGCGTCCAGCCCGCGGTGGTGCTGAGCGCGACCACGCGCGAGCGCTTCACCGACTACGAGCTGGACCCGCTCACGGGGCGGCTGATCTTCCGCTCCCCCGTGCCCAGCGTCGACGCCGACCTCGACCCCGTCTCGGTCCGGGTGACGTACGAGCGTCGCGACGGCGGGGAGCCGGCGTGGGTGAACGGCATGGACGGGACCGTGGCGCTGACGTCGCGCCTGTCGGCAGGCGGCACGTACGTCGACGATCACGACCCCGTCTCGCCGTTCGAGCTCCGCGGCGCCTCGGCCTCTCTGCGGCTCGCGCCACGATCGACGCTCGACGCCGAGTGGGCGACGACGCGGCGCGTCGACGGCGGCGCGGGTGACGCCGGACGGGTCGAGCTGCGCGTACAGGACCGCGGCCTCGACGGCCGCCTGTGGGGGATGAGCAGCTCGCCGCGCTTCCAGAATCCCGGCGCGGGCTTCGGCGCCGGTCGCGTCGAGGCCGGCGCGAGCATGAGCGCGCGTCTCGCGGACCGCACGCACCTGAGCGCGCAGGGCCTGTTCACGAGCGGCGGCCCCGGCCAGGACCGGCGCGAGGGCTTC
>JBAIWU010000043.1:0-2676 GCA_037917155.1 Candidatus Eiseniibacteriota bacterium | reverse complement strand
AGCGCGCGGTGCGCCCCTGCTTGCCGATCACGTGGCCGAGGTCGTCCGGGTGCACGTGCAGCTCGAGCACGCCGTCGTTGCCCGCCGAGATGATCTCGACGACGACGTCGTCGGGATGGTCCACGAGGCCGCGCGCCATCTCGCCCACCAGGTCGCGCAGGCGGAAGTCGCCGTCGTCGGGCTCGCGGCGCGCGCGGGAGCTGCTCGGCGGCGCGGGCGCGTGCGCGGGGCGCTCGGCGTGCACGATGACAGCCGCCTTCGCGAGCGCGGCCGGGTCGTCGACCGGGCCCACCGGGGTCTGCCCCGCCTCGCGCGACTGCGGCGCGGCGTACTTGATCTTGCGCTTGAGGGGTCGGCCCCACTGCATCGAGGCGTCGTCGCGGTTCGTGTCGGACATGTCGGTTGGTCCACCCGTCTCGGTTGGGATGAGCGCATCCCCGGCCGCCCGCAGGCGGCGAGGCTCCGGCCGGGCGCGATCGGGTGCGCCCGCCGGCCGCCCGCGCCCCGTCCCGGGGCGTTCGTCGGGCGAATCGGATCGTGCAAACGCGGCGGGGACTATACCGCATGCCCCGTCGGGGGCAGAAGCCCGACGGGAGGATCCCCTGCCGGGCCCCTGCCGGGCCCGGGGCGGCCGGTCAGCTCCGGCGGGCCACCGGCACGGCCGCGAGCCGCAGCCCCGCGCCGACCAGCACGGCCAGCCACCCGCCCACCACCGCCAGCGTGACGGCGGCCCGGTCGAGCGCCAGCACCGCGAGGCCGCTCGCGGCCATGGCCGCGCCCGCGCACCAGACGAGCGGCACGGTCCGGGCCGGCGAGCCGACGAGGTGCGCGAGCCGGTGGTTCGTGTGGTCCTTGCCGCCCTCGTAGACCGGGTGCCGGTCGCGGACGCGCGTGACGACCGCGAACACGAGGTCGAACGCCGGGTAGGCCAGCACGAGCACGGGCCCGGCGCGCCCCCAGCCGGGGCGGGCGCCGTTGTACGCGAGCAGCGCCGAGGCGCCGAGCGCGTAGCCGAGGAACAGGCTGCCGGCGTCGCCGAGGAAGATGCGCGCGCGCGGGAAGTTGTGCGGCAGGAAGCCGACGCACGCGCCCGCCAGCGCGAGCTGGGCCGCCGCGATGCCCACCGCGCCGCGCTGCAGCGACGTCCACGCGAAGCCGGCGAGCGCGATGGGCGCCAGGCCGCCGATCATGCCGTTCATGTTGTCGAGGAAGTTGACCGCGTTCATGAGCGCGATGAGCGCGACCAGCGTGACGGCGCCCTCGATCCCCACGGGCAGGCCGAGGTCCGGCACGGCGCCGCCCGCGAGCAGCACGACCGCCGCGACCGCCTGCCCGAGCATCTTGACCGACGGGCGCATGCCGAAGCGGTCGTCCCACAGGCCCAGCCCCAGCGCGATCGCCGCGCCGAGCAGCATGTAGTACGCCTCCCAGTCCGCGGGCGCGTGCGGCATCACGAGCATCGCCACGCCCCAGGCGGCCAGCGCGCACGCGAACACGCCGGCGCCCCCCAGCAGCGGTGTGGCGGCGGTGTGGAGCTTGCGCGCCTGCGGATGATCGAGGTAGCCCACCGCCCACGCGAGCCGCGCGACGAGGGGCGTCAGCGCGAGCGAGAGGACCAGCGCGAGCGGAAACGCAGCCATTGGCACCAAGGACCCCGTCGGCGGGCGGCGCGCGCCCTCAGGTGGTCGCGACGCCGACCGGGCAGGGGATCCGCATCTGCTCGCAGTGGTCGCGGATGGTCATCTCGAGCAGGCGCTCGAGCGAGACCTGCGGGCGATAGCCGGTGAAGCGGCGGATCTTGCGCAGGTCGGGCACGCGGCGGCGCATGTCCTCGAACGACTGGCCGTAGATCTGCTCGTACGGCACGAACTCGATGGACGAGTCGCTCTGGCACAGGCGGCGGATGCGCTGCGCCAGCTCGAGCACGGTGATCTCCTCGTCGGAGCCGACGTTGAACACCTCGCCCTCGGCGTCCTTCTGGTCCATGAGCAGCAGCGCGCCCCGGACCACGTCCTGCACGGCCGAGAAGCAGCGCGACTGCTGGCCGTCGCCGAACACGAGGATGGGATCGTTGCGCAGCGCCCGCTCCACCATGTTCGGGATCACCATGCCGTAGGCGGCGGACTGGCGCGGGCCGCAGGTGTTGAAGCAGCGGATGATGACGACGCGCAGGCGGTGCTGCTGGAAGTAGGCCTGCGCGATGCACTCGTCGACCGCCTTGCCGGCCGCGTACGACCAGCGGAGCTTGTGCGTGGGGCCCATCAGCCGGTCGTCGTCCTCGGAGAAGGGGACCGCGACGCCCTTGCCGTAGACCTCGCTGCTGGACGTGACCATCACCTTGCGGTCGTGGACCGAGCACGCGTCGAGGACGATCTCAGTGCCGCGGATGTTGGTCAGCAGCGACCGCAGCGGGTTCTCGAGCACGTACTTGACGCCGACCGCGGCCGCGAGGTGGAAGACCTGGTCGCACTGGGCCACGAGCCCGTGCACCAGCGGCGCGTCCATGACGTTGCCTTCGAGGAACCGGAACCGGGGGTTGCGGCCGAACGTGCCGAGGTTCTCGACCCGGCCCGTGGAGAGGTCGTCGAGAGCCCAGACCTCGTGTCCGCGTTTCAGCAGCTCCTCGGAGAGATGTGAACCGATGAAGCCGGCACCTCCTGTGACCAGGACCCTCAT
>JBAIWU010000042.1:0-2489 GCA_037917155.1 Candidatus Eiseniibacteriota bacterium | reverse complement strand
CTCGCGGCGGTGTTCGGCTGGCTCGTCGGGCTGCCGAGCCTGCGGCTGCGCGGCGACTACCTCGCGATCGTGACCCTGGGCTTCGGCGAGATCATCCGCGTGCTCATCCTCAACATCGAGCCCATCGGCGGCGCGCGCGGGCTGCCCGGGATCCCGCAGTACGCGAACTTCTTCTGGGTCTTCCTCGGCGTCGTCGCGGTGGTCGCCACGGCGCGCAACCTCGCCCACAGCACGCACGGCCGCGCCCTGTTCGCGATCCGCGACGACGAGATCGCGGCGGAGGCGCTGGGCGTCGACACGACGCGCTACAAGGTCACCGCATTCGTGATCGGCGCGTTCTTCGCCGGCGTCGCGGGCGGTCTGTTCGCGCACTACCTGTGCTACCTCAACCCGAGCACGTTCACGTTCCTCAAGAGCATCGAGGTCATCGCGATGGTCGTGCTCGGCGGCATGGGCAGTGTCTCGGGCGCGGTGCTCGCCGCGATCGTGCTCACGCTCATGCCGGAGATGCTGCGCGTCGTGAAGGACTTCCGCATGGTGATCTACTCGCTCATGCTCGTCGTCCTCATGATCACGCGGCCGCAGGGGCTGCTGGGCACGCGAGAGATCTCGCTCGCGTGGCTCCTCCGGCGCCGGCGGCCCGCGCAGGAGAAGGCGTGAGCGCGCCGCTGCTGCAGCTCGAGCGCTGCACGATGCAGTTCGGGGGCCTCAAGGCCGTGGCCGACCTCGACCTGTCGCTGCACCCGGGCGAGCTGGTCGGGCTCATCGGGCCCAACGGCGCGGGCAAGACGACCGTGTTCAACGTCGTCACCGGCGTCTACGCGCCGACGCGCGGCCGCGTCGTGTTCGAGGGCCGCGCGATCTCCGGGCTCAAGGCGAACCGCATCGCGTGCGCCGGGATCACGCGCACGTTCCAGAACATCCGGCTGTTCCCCCGGCTGACGTGCCTCGACAACGTCGCGGTGGCCGCGCACCCGCACCGCTCGAGCAGCCTGTGGGACGCCGTGCTGCAGACGGGCCGCTACGCGAGCGACGAGCGGGCGCTCAAGGACGAGGCGCGGCGCATGCTCGAGGTGCTCGGGCTCGGGGCGCAGGCGGACGCGATGGCGACCGAGCTGCCGTACGGCCAGCAGCGCCGGCTCGAGATCGCCCGTGCGCTCGCCGGGCGGCCCCGGCTACTGCTCCTCGACGAGCCGGCGGCCGGCCTCAACCCGCAGGAGAGCGAGGACCTCATGCGCCTCATCCGGGACATCCGGGAGCGCTTCTCGCTCACGATCCTGCTCATCGAGCACGACATGAAGGTGGTCATGGGCATCTGCGAGCGCATCGCGGTGCTCGACTACGGGCTCAAGATCGCCGAGGGCACGCCGGCCGAGATCCGCAACGACCCGCGCGTGATCGAGGCCTACCTCGGCGAGGAGACCGCGCACGCATGAGCCAGCTCGAGGTTCGCGGGCTCGACGTCTACTACGGCGCGGTGCACGCGCTGAAGGGCGTCACGCTGCACGCCGACGAGGGCGAGATCGTGACGCTGATCGGCGCGAACGGCGCCGGCAAGACGACACTCCTGCGCACGATCTCGGGCGTCGTGCCGGCCCGGGCGGGCCAGGTGGTCTTCGAGGGCCGCGACATCACCCGCGTGCCGGCGCACGAGATCGTCGGCCTCGGGGTCTCGCAGGCGCCCGAGGGCCGGCTCGTGTTCGCGAACCTCTCGGTCGAGGACAACCTCGAGCTGGGGGCGTACCGGCGGAGGGACCGCGCCGGGATCCGCCAGGACCGCGACGCGATGTACGCGCTCTTCCCCCGGCTGCAGGAGCGCCGCCGCCAGCTCTCGGGCACGCTCTCGGGCGGCGAGCAGCAGATGCTCGCGATCGCGCGCGCGCTCATGTCGCGGCCGCGGGTGCTGCTGCTCGACGAGCCCTCGCTCGGCATCGCGCCCATCCTCGTGCGCGACATCTTCCGCAACATCGTCGAGATCAACCGCCGCGGCGTGACCGTGGTGCTGGTCGAGCAGAACGCGCACATGGCGCTCTCGGTCGCCAGGCGCGGCTACGTGCTCGAGACCGGCCGCGTCGTGCTCGAGGACGCCGCGGACCGGCTCGCGAGCAACGACGAGGTGCGCGCCGCCTACCTGGGCGGCTGATCGCCCCGGTCCGAGGGGCCGCGCGGACGCGCCGTCCGTGCGCCGGGCAGGACCGCCCGGGGGCCCTGCCGGGGCGCCCCGCGGATCGCGCGCTCCGGTCCCGGGATGCCGCACGGGCCGGGCTCTGCTAGCGTGCGCGCCATGGCCAACGAACGCCTCCGGGCCCTGCCCGCCGTCGAGACGCTGCTCCACCACGAGGCGCTGGCCGCGACGCTCGCGCGCACGCCCCGCTCCATCGTCGTCGAGGCCGTGCGCGAGGCGCTCGCCGCGGCCCGCACCGAGATGCGCCGCGGCCGCGGCCGCCAGGCGCCCGCCGCCGACGCGCTCGCGCGCGACGCCGCCGCGC
>JBAIWU010000041.1:0-5001 GCA_037917155.1 Candidatus Eiseniibacteriota bacterium | reverse complement strand
CCGCGCACGATCGCGGTCGCGAGCGGGTGCTCGCTCCTCGACTCCGCCGTGGCCGCGGCGGCGAGCAGCCGGGACGCGTCCACGCCCGCCGCCGGCACGACGTCGGTCACCTGCAGCGCCCCGAGCGTCAGCGTGCCCGTCTTGTCGAACACGACCGTGTCCACGCGCGAGGCCGCCTCGAGCGCGCGCGCATCGCGCACGAGCAGCCCCAGCTCGGCGCCGCGCCCGGTGCCCACGATGAGCGCCGTGGGCGTCGCGAGCCCCAGCGCGCACGGGCAGGCGACGATGAGGACGGCGACGAGGCGCAGCAGCGACGGCGCGAGGCCCGCGCCGGCGAGCGCCCACGCCGCGAACGCGGCCAGGCCGACCACGAGGACCGTGGGCACGAACACGGCCGCGATGCGGTCGGCGAGCGACTGCACGGCCGCCTTGCTCGTCTGCGCGCGCTCGACCATGGCGACGATCTGCATGAGCATCGAATCGGCGCCGACGTGCTCGGCCCGCATGCGGAACGCGCCGGTGCGGTTGAGTGTCGAGCCCGTGACCCGCGAGCCGGGACCGACCTCGACCGGCATCGATTCGCCGGTCAGCATGCCCTGGTCGATCGCCGAGCGGCCGTCCTCGAGGCGGCCGTCCACCGGCACGCGTTCGCCCGGGCGCACCAGCAGCAGGTCCCCGGGGCGCACCGCGTCGAGCGGCACGTCCTCGCCCACGGCATCGGCCGCGTCGCGCAGGCGCCGCGCCGTGCGCGGCTGCAGGTCGAGCAGCCGCCGCATGGCCTGCGAGGCGCCGGACTTCGCGCGCGCCTCGAGCAGCCGGCCGAGCAGGATGAGCACGACGATCGTGACCGAGGTGTCGAAGTAGACGTGCGCCCCGTGGTGCTCCCCCACGGCCGCGGGCGCGAGGACCGCGACG
The DNA here is from genome assembly GCA_037917155.1 of Candidatus Eiseniibacteriota bacterium. Classification (GTDB taxonomy): domain Bacteria; phylum Eisenbacteria; class RBG-16-71-46; order RBG-16-71-46; family RBG-16-71-46; genus CAIXRL01. Next base: position 4,086 of record JBAIWU010000041.1, on the reverse strand, counting down.
GCGGAGTATCCCCACGCGGTCAGCGTGCCGAGCCCGACGAGCGTGTCCATGTCGGGCGCGCGACGCGCGAAGCCGCGCGCCATGCCGCGCACGAAGGGCCAGCCCGCGCCGAACTGCACGAGCGTCGCGAGCACGAGCTGCGCCGCGTCCGCCCAGCGCGGCGCGGTCACGCCGGGGAGCAGCGTGAGGTGGGCGAGCAGCACGACGGGCACGCCGGCCGCGAGCGCCAGCAGGAAGCGCCGGCGCACCCCGGCCAGCTCCTCCGCGCGCTCGCGCAGCTCCGCGTCGTCGGCGACCGCGGCCGTGACGGCGTGCGCGTCGTAGCCCGCGTGCCGCACCGCTTCGGTCAGGAGCGCGACGTCCACGGGGCCCGACGTCGTCACCTCGGCCCGCATGGTCGCGAGGTTCACGGCGGCGCTGACGACGCCGGGCACGGAGCCGAGTGCGGCCTCGACGCGGCTCACGCACGAGGCGCAGTGCATGCCGGCGATGCGCAGCCGCACCGAGTCGGTGGCCGCGGGCGGCGGCGCGCCCTCGCGGCGGATGGTCTGCAGGGGAACGAAGCTCATGGGGCGGGGCTCCTCTCCGTCCTCATTGGAGCGGCGAACGCGCGGCACGATTCGGATGCGAACGCGCTCTCGACACTACTGGATGCCGCCGAAGCTCTGCGAGCGGGTGCCGCGCTCGAAGTAGATCTCCTTCTGGTCGTGCACCCCGAGCCGGAAGTAGTACTCCGCCTGGCCGCCGGGCGTGAACGTGCGGGTGAACACGGCGTCCCAGCAGTGGATGCGGCGGGTGAGGCTGAAGTGCTGGGTCAGCACCTGCGAGAGCGTCAGGTCGAACGCGGCCGAGTAGTCGAAGTGCCAGTTCGACGTCATCTCGTACGACGCGGTCCCGTTGATCGTCTTCTGCGTCGTCCACCGGTCGCGCGTGTAGCCGCCGCTGTACGAGTACGCGAGCGACGCCTGCCAGCGCTCGTGGAAGCTCTGCGGGTCGATGATGTCGGTGGGGTGGGTGCTCTGGTCGGTCGCCAGCACGGCGGGCTGCCGGCGCGCGCCGCTGCTCGAGAAGTTCGTGCCCACGTTCAGGCCCAGCGTGCGCAGCGGCCGGCCCTGGTAGACGTCGAACAGGCCGGTCAGCTCGGCGGAGGTGCCGCCGGGCGGCGTCAGGCGGATCTGCGACGGCAGGGCCGAGAGGCCGTGCGTTGCGTGGTGCTCGCGCCAGAGGAAGTCGTAGCTGCCGCTCGTCGTCCACGCGATCAGGTTGTCCAGGCGCGTGACCTTGTCGCCGTTCTTGAGCTTCACCTGGAAGCGCTGGTCGAGCCCGAACGACATGTTCGCCGCCTTGGCGCCCGAGATGCCGATCCCGCCGAAGCCGTTGAAGCGCTCGTGGACCACGCCGAGGCTGTCGCGGTACTGCAGGTTGGAGAAATCGGGGCTGTAGTTGAACGCGATGCTCGGGAACACGACGTGCCGCAGGCCGATGACGTGCGGGATGCGGGGCTTGAACGTGCCGTAGTAGGTCGTGCTCAGCGACATGTGCGACGTCCACGTGGCCGCGGGGACGACCCGGTGGCCGAGCTCGTCGAAGTCGAACACGACCGCGTTGCCGTCGATCCCAGGCGCGGCGTTGAGCCAGCCCCACAGCCGGCGGGCGTCGGAGATCGAGAAGTTGGCGGCGAACGCGCGCCGCGTGACCTGCTGCTGCCCCAGCACGCTCGCCGAGTCGACGCGGGCGCCCGTGGTGTCGTACGCGTACTGCCAGCCCTGGATGTAGGCCTGCTTCGTGCCGTAGCTCTCGAACCGCGCGCTCAGGCCGACGTACGTCGAGGCGAGCAGCGTCTCGGCGCGCGTGTGCTTGAAGACCGCGAGGCTCCCGAGCGTGCGCGTCGGGAAGCCGACGTTCAGGCTCGGCGCGTTCACGGTGAGGCTGGGCAGGCTGGCGACGCGGCCCGTGTACAGCCCGAGGTCCGACGCGCTCGTCCGCGAGCCGAACGGGTACGTGATCGACTGGTCCGCGTCGAGGTCCTGGCGGCGATCGAGCGTGGCGCTGAACGACGCCCAGTCCGCCGAGTGCGACACGGACAGGCTCGAGGTGAGGAAGCGGTTGAGGCGGTCCGCGAGCGTCGATGAGTAGTTCGTCTGGCTGTAGGTGCGGCTCGAGACGAAGTTGCCGCGCGCGATGAAGCGCGTGCGCGGCGTCAGGTCCTCGCTGTGCGAGCCGTCGAAGATGTAGTCGTCCTGCTTGGTCGCCTCGTTGTGCTCGAAGCGTCCCGAGAAGTTGCCGTCGAACTTGTACAGGAGCTTGTAGTTCCCGTCGGCGCGGATCGCGTACGACGGCGCGGCCTGGTAGTAGTCCCCGGCCAGGGTGAGGTCCATGTAGTCGTTCGGGGCCCAGTAGTAGCCCGCGTTGCGGATGAACTGCCCGCCGCGGTTGTTGAAACCGAACTCGAACTGCGGGAACACGAACCCCGAATGCCGCCCGGGCTTGATCGGGAACACGTAGAACGGCAGCGCCAGCACCGGGACGTTGCGCAGGTAGAACACGACCGGCTTCGCGACCAGCTTGTCCTTCAGGTAGATCTTCATCCAGTGCGACGAGAAGTGGTAGTGCGGCACGTCGAGGTCGCACGTGCTGTACGAGCCGTTCATGACGTCGAGCTCGTTCTCGCCCACCTTGCGGATGCGCTCGCCGCGGTAGATGCCCTTCTCGTACGTCGTCTTCGCCTCGTAGATGGTGCCGACGCGCGAGCCGAGGTCGTACGTCATCATGCGGCCGTCCACCTTGTCGCCGCGGTCGAGCAGCCGCGGCTTGCCGCGCGCCACCAGCGTCTGCTTCTGGCTGTCGAACTCGACCTGGTTCGCGTTCAGCTCCAGCTCGCGGTACGTCAGGTGCGCGAGGCCGTCGAGCACGATGCGGTTCTTGGGCACGACGAAGTCGATGTGCCGGCCGTCGTAGCGCACGACCTCGTTGGCGATCGCCACCGTGTCGCCGAGCGTCACCGCCGGGCGGTACTCGCCGCTCGCCTTTCCCTGCACGCGCGCGCGCTCGATCTTGCGGTCGGCGAAGTACACGAGGATCGTGTCCCCGCTCGCGAGGTTGTGCTCGTTCGTCTTGCCCGCGCGCGTCGGCGCCTGGTAGTCGTTGCGCGCCTCCCCCGTCGCCATGAGGCTGTCGATGCGGTTCTCGGTCACGAAGGCCTCGAGCCGCGAGCCGGTCAGCCGGCTCGTCTCCCCCACGTTCGCCTCGCGGACGCCCGCGTAGTCCATGATCGCGTGGTGGCGCACGACGACTGAGCGCAGCTTGCGCTTCACCGAGTGCGTCTCGAGCGTGTCCCCGCTGACCGTCGTCTCCGTGTCCCACGCGCGCGGCGAGCCCAGCAGCAGCCCGACGCCGGTGCTGTCGTCGAAGCGCGCGTAGTCGGCCCGCGCGCGCATCGTGTCGCGCTCGACCGTCACCGAGTCGATCGCCTCGGCCACGCGCGACTGCGAGTCGACGGTGAGCTTGAGCGCGCGCAGCAGGGTCGCGTGCCCGTCCTCGTCGAGCTGTCGCAGCCACGGGCTGCCCGTGGCGACGGACACGTGCGTGCGCCGGTGGAAGTCGATCGAGTCGGCGCCCAGCTCGACCTTGTTCTCGTCGTCGAAGCCGTGCACGTGCCCGCGCGCGCGCACGAGCATCGAGTCGCGGAGGTAGCCGGCCTCGTCGGCCTGCAGGCGCTGGCGCTTCTCGCTGCCCGTGACGCCGCCGCTCGCGTGCGCCTCGCCCGTGCGCCGGTCGTACCACCCCGCGGGCGAGCGCAGCGTCGCGTCGCGGTCGACGATGACGACGTTGCCGTCGAGGTTGAGCCGGTCGTCGTTCTCCGAGAACAGGGCGTGGTCGCACGTGACCGTGGTCGTGCTGTCGACGAGCCGCACGTGCCCGGTGAGGTCGATGAGCCCGGTCGTGCGCGTGTAGCGGCCGTTGTCCGCCGTCAGCACCGTCCGCCCGCGCACGACCCGCAGGTTGCCGTTGAGGAAGAGCACGTCGCCGCTCGCGTCGCGGCCGCCGGTCAGGTTGTCGGCGCTGATGTGGAACGGCGGCTCGCGC
>JBAIWU010000040.1:0-7834 GCA_037917155.1 Candidatus Eiseniibacteriota bacterium | reverse complement strand
GGCGCGCCCGCGCCGCCCGCGCACCCGGCCGCTCCCTCGGCCCCGCCCCTGCCCGGGCCGCAGCCGCCGCCGCGGCCCCGCTCGACGTGAGGACGTTCGCGACGCGCCTCGCCATGCTCTGGCCGGTGGCCGTGCCGCCGGGGCCGCGGGCGACCTACGGCAGCGCGGTCGTCGCCGCGGTGGGCTGGTTCCTGCCCGTACCGCCGCTCTGGCTCTTCGGCGTGCTGCTCGTGGCCGGCACCGCGGTCGCGGTCTGGGCCGCGGGCGAGGCCGAGCACGTGCTGGGGCACGACGCCAACCCCATCATCATCGACGAGGCGGTGGGCCAGTCGCTGGCGCTGCTGTTCGCGCCGCACACGATCGCCGCGTTCGTGACATCATTCCTGCTGTTCCGGGTGTTCGACGTGCTCAAGCCCTTCGGCGCTCGCGAGGCCCAGGCGCTGCCCGGGGGCTGGGGCGTGGTCGCCGACGACGTGATCGCCGGCGTCGTCGCCTGCGTGGCGTTCCACGCGGCTCGTCTCGCGCTGATCCGGCTGGGACACCCGCTGCTGGGCTGAACCCTCGCAGAGGAGGCACCATGGTGTGGCCGCACGCCGTGGGAGGGAGCGCCGCGCGCGGACCGCTGTTCGCCGCGCTGCTGCTCGCGTTGTCGGCGGCGCCCGGCATCTCGGGCGCCGAGGTCGTGATGGTGGACCGGCGCTTCGTCCTCACCGACAGCGCCGAGGTGCGCCCGCCCGGTCCGGGGGGCGCCGTGCTCTGGATCGCACGCGAGCAGTTCGTCCGGGTCCAGCCGCTGCCGCCCGAGGCGATCTATCTGGACGGCGAACCCGCCGGGTTGCTGACGCAGCGGTCGTGGTTCGAGGTTCCCCTGACCCCCGGCGAGCACCATCTTTGCGGGATCGCCGGCGTGCCGGGCTTCACGCTGCGCTGCGCCGCGGGCGACTCGATCTTCCTGCGCCTGCGCGAGCTCATCGACACGCAGGACCAGCGCACGATGGAGTGGCTGTACGACGATCCCGCCGACGCGGCCGACCTCTTCTCGAGGAGCCGCCTGCGCCACGTGCAGCTCACGGCGTACGGGGCGCGCAACCTCGCCGGCAAGCGCCCGCGCGGGTGCGCGGACGAGAAGTGGCCCGCGCCCGTCGCGGCGCCGGAGACGTTCGACCACGTGCTCATCGAGCGTCCCCTGGACCAGGTCAACCTGCAGACCGAATTCCACCATCTCGCCGGCAGGCTCTGGCTCGACGGGAAAGGGGTGCACTACCGGATGGGCGCGTGGCTCAAGACCTCGCTGGTCACGTCGCGCTGGGTCTCCGACTCGCTGGACGTTCCCGCGGACAGCATCACGAGGGTCCGCTTCGGTGGCACCCGGTTCACGGGCGTGACGCCCTGGGTCACGCTGGACATCCACACCGCGCGCGGGCCGTCGTACGTTTCGTTCGCGGACCTCCGAGAGGAGGACGGCGTCGGCACCTACAACCGCCTGTTCGAGCGGCTGATCGCGATGCGCCGCGCGAGTCACGACGGCGCGGAGCCGCACTGATCGCGCCCGGGCCGCGAACGGCGTAGGCTGCCCGCGTCGTGATCCCGGAACGCCCGCGGCCCCGGGCCGGGGCCCCGGGCGACGTCCCGACGAGGTCCGCATGAACGCCGAGCTGCAGCAGTTCGTCCGCGACGCGCTCGCGCGGGGCATGGCGCGCGAGCAGGTCCGGGCCGTGCTCCGGGACGCCCGCTGGCGGCCCGAGGAGATCGACGCCGCGCTGGGCGCCTGGGCCGACGGCGAGCCGGGGCTGCCGGTGCCGCGGCGGCGCGTTTCCATCTCGGCGCGCGAGGCGTTCCAGCACCTCGTCCTGTTCGCGACGCTCTACATCTTCACGTTCGACGTGGGCACGCTGCTGTTCGTGCTCATCGAGATGCGCTTCCGCGACGTGGCGATCGACGCGCGCGCCGGCGGGCTCGAGGCGCTGCGCTGGTCCACGGCCGGCGCGGTGACGGCGCTGCCGATCTTCCTGTGGATGCATCGCACCGTGGAGCGCGCGCTGGCGCGCGAGCCCGAGAAGCGCGGCTCGGGGGTGCGCCGCTGGCTCACCTACCTGACGCTGTTCGTTGCGGCGCTGGTGCTGATCGGCAACTTCACCACGCTGGTCTCGAGCGCGCTCGGCGGCGAGCTGAGCGTGCGGTTCGTGCTCAAGTCGCTCGTCGTGTTCGCGATCGCGGGCACCGCGTTCGGGCACTACCTGGGCGGGCTGCGCCGCGACGAAGCCGAGGCCGAGCCGCGGGCCCGCGTGAGCTGGCTGGGCCGCGCGGGCGTGGCCGCGGCCGCGATTGCGATCGTCGCGGGCCTCTTCGCCGGCGGCGCGCCGCAGCGCGTGCGCGCGCGGCAGCTCGACACACGGAGGATCGACGACCTGCGCGACATCGAGCGCGACGTGGACCTGTTCTTCGACTCCCGACGGGCGCTGCCGCGCTCGCTCGACGCGCTCCAGCGGGCGAGCACGCAGGCGCCGTCGCTGCGCGATCCCGTGACGGGCGAGCCCTACGGCTACGCGATCGTCGACTCGCTCACGTTCCGGCTCTCGGCCCGCTTCGACACCGCGGACACGCTGCGCCCGGGCGGCGAGGCGATCCCGCTCGCGTGGCGGCACGGCGCCGGCCGGCAGGCGTTCACGCGCAGCGTGACGAAGCCCTCGATCGCGGCGCATTGAGCGATGCGGCTGCGCGGGATCCGCACGTGATGGGAGGGCTGGCGGCGCTGCTCGGGCTGGGCCTCGTCGTGCTCGGCGTGGTGGGCCTGCTGCTGCTGGTCGACCGCGTGCGCACGCTCGGCCGCCGCGTCGAGGCGCTCGAGCGCGAGCTGGCGCGCTCGCGCCCGGCCCCCGCACCGCCCGCGCCCGCCGCGCAGGTCGCGCCACCGACGCCCGCGCGTGCCGCCGCCGCGCCCGCCACGGCGCCGCCGACGATCGTCGAACCCGCCGCCGCGGCGCCCGGCGGTCTCGAGCACATCGAGCAGCTCGTCGGCGGAGTGTGGCTGCAGAACCTGGGCGCGGTGCTCGTGCTGCTCGGCGTGTTCCTGCTCATCGTGTGGGGCTACGGCACCGGGCGCCTCGGGCCCGGCGTGCTGGTGGTGGCCGGCGTCGCGCTCGGGCTGGCGTTCGCCTGGCGGGGCGACCGCGTCGCGCGGCGCATGCCGCACTTCGGCCACGCGCTCATCGGGATCGGGATCGGGATCGTCTACCTGACGCTCGATCTGGGTTACGTGCGGCTCCACGTGCTGGGGCCCGTGTCGGCGCTGGTGCTGCTCGCCCTGGTGTCGCTGGCGTCCGTGGGTGCGGGCCTTCACTACCGCGTGCAGCTCATCGCGGCGCTCGGCGTGATCGGGGCCTTCCTGCCGCAGTTCATGGCCTCGTGGCTCGGACTCGGCGGCTTCCACATGGGGCCGTGGACGCTCCTTGGCTACATCGCCGCGGTGAACGTGCTCGTGTTCGCGCTCGCGGCGCGTGCCGGCTGGAGCGCGCTCGACCTCACGGCGCTCGTGCTGGGCGCGCTGGCGTGGATCTCGGTCCACCATGGCCGCGACTGGGGCTGGGGGGTGCAGGTCGCGCTGGCGGCGCAGTACACGCTGCTCGGCCTGGCGCCGCTGCCGCGGCTCGTGCACGCCGAGGGCCGCGTGCGCGGAATCGACCTCGCCGTGATCGCGGTGGCGCCGCTCGCGCTGCTGGGCGCCTCGGCGCCGTTCCTCGCGTGGGCCGCGCCCGAGCGCGTCGCGGTGCTGCTGTTCGGCCTCGCGGCGGCGCACGCCGGCGCGGCGTGGTGGACCGACGCGCGCCGCCCCGAGCGCGACCTGTGGGCACCGCTCACCGGTGCCGCGACGCTGTTCGTGACCGCGGCGCTCGAGCGCGCGCTCTCGCCGGCGGTGACGCCGCTCGCGTGGTGCGCGGAGGGCCTGCTGCTGCTGGCGCTGGGGCTGCGGCCGCGCGCGGGAAGCCTGCGCGTGGGCGGCCACCTCGTTCTGTTCGCGGGCGGCGTGTGGGCGTTCGCTCGGATCGTCTCGGCCGACTGGGCCCCGGGCATGGCGCCGCTGGTGCACGCGTCGGGACTGCGCGGGCTGGTGGGCACCGTGGCGGTCCTGCTGGCCGGCGCCGTGCTCGCGCGGGGCCGCGGGCGCCTCGCGCCGCTGGAGCGGTGGCTGCCGGAGCTCTGGGGCGCGCTCGGCAACGCCATGCTGATGACGTGGTCCGGCATCGAGGCGGGCCACCTGGCGTCGGCGTGGGTGGATCCTGGCGCGGGCGCGCACCGCATGCCGCCGCCCGTGGGCACGTCGCCGGCGGAACGGCGCGAGTCGCTGGGCACGGCGCTGCTCGTGGCGGCGTGGACGGCGCAGGGCGCGTGGCTCGGTTGGCTCGGGGCGAACGCGCGCCGCGGCTTCCTGCGCGTGTGCGGCTACCTGGTCATCGTACTCGCGCTGGCCTGGATGCTGGTCTGGCCGGCACCCTGCGAGGGCTGGTACGACCGGCTGCCGCTGGTCCACGCGACCGCGCTGCTCGAGCTGGCCGCGCTGGCGCTGGCGTTCGCGCTGGCCGCGCGCCTGGCGGCGCGGCGCGAACGGCTTGCGGCGAACGATCGGAATGCGCCCGAGGTGGTCTCCGCGCTGGCGGCGGCCGGGCTCGCGCTCTGGGGCGCGCGCGAGGCCGGGCACCTCGCGCGGACGCTCCTCGGCATCGTGCCGGGCTCCGGCGTACCCGCGAGCGCGGACGCGGTCGCGCAGCTCGGCACGCTCGCCGCCACGTTCACGAGCGCGGCGTGGCTCGTAGAGGCGGTCGCGCTGATGGTCTCGGGCTGGCTGCGCGGTTCGGCCTTCCTGCGCTGGTGCGGGCTCGGGCTGCTCGGCGTCACCGTGCTCAAGTTCGTCGCGTTCGACCTGCAGACCGTGGACGTCTTCTGGCGCTTCCTGACCGCGATCGCCGTGGGCGCCGCCATGCTGGCGCTGTCGTACGCCTACCAGCGGCGGCCACGCACGCGCGACGCGGGCGACTGACGCCGGCCGCGCCGGTTTTTGCGCCGCCGTGCGCCATCGTGCACAGTGGCGCGACCTCGCCGACCCAGCCCCCCCCGGAAGACCTCCCATGAACGTCGAGATCGTCACCATCGGCAACGAAGTGCTGTCGGGCCGCACCGTGGACACCAACTTCGCGTTCCTCGCCCGGCTGCTCGAGGAGGCCAGCGTTCAGGTCGCGTGGCACTCCACGGTCGGCGACTCGCAGGAGCGCATCGCCGAGGGCCTCGCGCGCGCGCTCGACCGCGCCGACGCGATCGTCATGACGGGCGGGCTCGGGCCGACGCCGGACGACGTCACGCGCAAGGCCGTCGCGACCGTGCTCGGGCGGCCGCTCCAGCTCGACGAGGGCGTGCTCGCCGCGATCCGCGAGCGCGGGCGGCGCCTCGGGCGCAAGCTGCCCGCGACCGTCGAGACGATGGCGCTCATCCCGCGCGGCGCCGAGGTGTGGCCGAACTCCGTGGGCTCGGCGCCCGGGCTGCTCATGCTGCAGCGCGAGAAGCCGGTGATCCTGCTGCCCGGCGTGCCGCAGGAGATGGAGGCGCTGGCGCAGGAGTTCGTGGTGCCGTGGCTGCGCGAGCGCACCGGGCGCACCGTCGAGACGTTCACGCTGCGCACGTTCGGCGCGTTCGAGAGCCAGCTCCACGAGCGGATCGGCGCGCTGCCCGACGCGTGGGCGGGCGCGTCGCTCGCCTACCTGCCGAGCTGGTTCGGCGTCGACCTGCGCGTCACCGTGAGCGGCTCGAACGCGGCGCTCGTGCGCGACACGCGCGTGCGCGCCTACAACGAGCTGCTCGCGCGGGTGAGGAACGTCGTCTACGCCGAGGGCGGCACGAACATGGAGGAGGTCGTGGGCGCGCTGCTCGACGAGAAGCGCTGGACGATCGCCACGGCCGAATCGTGCACGGGCGGCCTGCTCGCCAAGCGCCTCACCGACGTGCCGGGCGCATCGCGATGGGTCGAGCGCGGCTTCGTGACCTACTCGAACCGCTCCAAGCTCGAGCTGCTCGGCGTCGACGCGGCCACGCTCGAGGTGCAGGGCGCGGTGAGCGCCGCGGTCGCCGAGCAGATGGCGGCCGGCGCGCGCGAGCGCGCGGGCGCCGACGTCGGCGTCGGCGTCACCGGCATCGCCGGGCCCGACGGCGGCAGCGAGGCCAAGCCGGTCGGGCTCGTGTTCATCGCCGCGTGCACGCCGCTGGGCGAGTTCGTGCGCCGCCTGCGCTTCCCGGGCTCGCGCGCGACCGTGCGCGAGCGCACCGCGCAGACCGCGCTCGACCTGCTGCGGCGCCACCTGCTCGAGCTGCCGGTCGACCCGGCGCTCGACTAGGCGCGGCCGTGCGGCTGTTCCTCGGCGTCTTCCCGCCGCGCGAGGCGCAGCAGGCGGCGCTGCGGGCGATCGAGGCGATGCGCTTCCGCGGCGACGGCGTCTCGTGGGTGCGGCTCGAGAACCTGCACTACACGCTGCGCTTCCTCGGCGAGCTGGGGGAGGACGGCGCGCGCCGCGCCGGCGAGGCCGCGCGCGAGGCCGCGGCCGCGCACGCGCCGTTCGACGCCGAGCTCGACCGCCCGGGCGCGTTCCCCTCGCCGGGGCGCGCGCGCGTGCTGTGGCTCGGGATGCGCGCCGGCGGCGCGCAGCTCTCGGCGCTCGCGGGCTCGCTCGAGCGCGCGCTGCGCGCGCGCGGCTTCGAGCGCGAGGAGCGGCCGTTCGCGCCGCACCTGACGCTGGGCCGCGTGCGCGCCCCGGGCGACTGGACCGCAAAGCTCGCCGCGGCCCCCGCGGTGGACGCGCGCTTCCGCGTCGAGCGGCTCCTGCTCGTCAAGAGCACGCTGTCGCCGCACGGCTCGCGCTACGACGTCGTGCTCGAGGCACCGCTCGCGGGGTAGGGGTGCGGCGGGGCGCGTCAGCGCACCGGGCCGAGCCGCGCGTCCAGCCAGTCGAGGATCGTCCGAATCGCCTGCTCGGGGTGCGTGGGGATATGGCCGCCCTCGAAGACGGCGTGCACCTTGTCCGCCTTCGGCGTGCCGAGCGCCTCGTACATCGGCACCTGGGCGGTGGCGTAGGGCAGGTCGAAGTCCTCGCGGCCGTTCACCATGAGCACGGGCTGCCGCATGTGCGGCGCGAAGTTGACCGGGTCGCACTCGGGCGGGATGTCCCACGTCTCGAAGCCGCCCGAGAAGAGCACGCCGACCTTGAACCGCGGCTCGATCGCGAGGAAGAGCGGCGCAAGTTGCGCGCCCAGGCTCAGCCCATGGAAGACGAGCTTGCGCGAGTCGATGTCCCGGCGCGTGTCCAGGTAGTCGACCACCCGGCGCAGGTCCTTCCCGCGCATGATCATCACCTGCCGGAAGTAGTCCTGGCCGCGCGATCCGGGGACCCGGCGCTCGAACGAGCCCTGGTAGACCGGGCAGACGAGCGCCCGTCCGCTGCGCGGGTAGAAGTCCGAGAGGCCGAGCCACATGTTCGCGCTCGAGTTGCTCATCATCGCATCGCTGCCCGGGAAGTAGACGACCGTCTGCCACGGCGGCGGCGAAGACTTCGGCAGGAGGAGCAGGATCGGGATGCGCTCGTCGCCGTACGCGGCGCGGATCGAGACGTGCTCCTCGCGCCACGCCGGGTTGGCGTCGGTCACCGACTCCACGCGCGGCTCCAGCGGCGCGGGGTCGTAGTCGTAGAGCGCGCGGTAGGCCGCGTACACCGCGTCCCCGACGGGGTGCAGCGCCGAGGGGTCGCGCTCGAACGTCGGGATCGCCGCGGCCAGGTTCGGCGGGTAGGGCCCGATC
>JBAIWU010000039.1:0-4460 GCA_037917155.1 Candidatus Eiseniibacteriota bacterium | reverse complement strand
CGCGCGCGTCCGCGGCGAGTTCGCGAGCACGGGCCGGTGGTTCGCGGCGCACCCGCTCGCGGCGCTCGCGCCGCCCGAGGCGCGCCGCGGCGCCGTGCCCGCGGGCGCGCTCGAGCGCCACGCCGGCCGGCGCGTCGCGGTCTGCGGCATCCCGTGCGCGTCGCGGCGGACCGAGGCGAAGTCGGGCGGCTTCGTGCTGTTCGTCACGCTCGCCGACGAGACCGGGCTCGCCGAGTGCGTGCTCTTCCCGCGCGACTACGCGCGGCTCGGCGCGGCGCTGCGCGGCGAGATCGTCCGCGCGGAAGGGCGCGTCGACGAGACGCTCGGCGCGCTCACGCTCGTGGTCGGGCGCGCCACCGCGTTCGGCGCCGCGCCGCGCGGCAGCGAGGGCGCGCCGTCGCGGAACCGCGCCGACTCGCCCGCCGCGCGCGCCGGTGAGCAGGGTCCGCCGTCGCGCTACCGGATCGCGGGCTGACGGCGGAGCGGAGCCCCGGCGCGCCAGGCCCGCAGCCCGGACGCGCGCAGCGGGCGGGCGTCCACGACCAGCACGGAATCGCGGCAGTGCTCGCCGTGCAGCGACAGGCGCGCCCGGATCTCCGGGAACGTCGCGGTCGCCCCGTGCGCGCCGCTGTCGAAGTGGAGCGGCGGGCCGCCGTCGAACGACAGGTCCAGCGTCAGCCGTTCCATGGGAGCGCCGCCGCCCGCGCGCACGTACGTGCCCGCGCCCCGGATCGTCGTGGTCGTCGCGCCGTCGGAGGCGACCCAGCGCAGGTCGAGGACGTCCCACGTGGTGGTCGCACTCACGGGACCGGGGCCCGTGCGCCACACGAGCGTGAACGTGCCCGAGAGCGGCGCGCGCGCCGGCGGCGGGCACGCGCAGCCGCCGAAGCAGCCCCACTCGAACTCGCTCGGGGGCGTGGCCAGCAGGTAACGGCTCGCGCTGTCGGGCAGGGCGCGCTGCGCGTGCGCGCCGGGCGCCAGCAGCGCGAGCGCGGCGAGTGCGCATCCGAGGATGCCGCGCGCGTGCATGCAACCGTCTCCTCCGCCCCGCGCGGCCCGGGGCCGGCCCGGAGTGTCCCGCCCGGCCGCGCGGCGCGCAAGGCTCGGGCCGCCCGCGGCCAGCGCCGGGATCGCGTCGCGATCCGCGCCTGTCGGCAGGGGCGCGTCGGCGCGGGCGGCCGCGCGGCGCCGCTGGCCTCGGCGTCCGCCACGGGCGCGGGCGCCCCGCGTGGCTGTGCTAGCGTCGAGTTGACTGGACGAGACGCACCATCGCCGCGACGCGTCGTTCACGGCCCCGGCGCCGGACGCGCCGCATCCGCGGAGGCCACGTGGCCGGCAGGACCCGCTCGACGCACGCTCACGCCAGGCCGACCCCGCGATCGTGGGCGGCGTGGGCCACCGTGTTCGCCGTGCTCGTGATCGTCACGTCGATCCGCCTGCGGATCGCCGGCGTGCCGCTCGAGCGCGACGAGGGCGAATATGCCTACGCGGGCCAGCTCATCCTGCGCGGCATCCCGCCCTACCAGCTGGCCTACAACATGAAGCTGCCGGGCGCCTACCTCGCCTACGCGGCGTTCCTCGGGTTGTTCGGCGGTGGCATCCACGCGATCCGCATCGGCCTCATCGCGTTCAATGCCACGGGCATCGTGCTGTTGTTCCTGCTCGCGCGGCGGGCGTTCGGCGGCTTCGCAGCCGCGCTGGCCGCCTGCGGGTACGCCCTGCTCTCGCTGGACCTCGGCGTCCTCGGTCCGTTCGCTCACGCGACGCAGATCCAGGTGCCGCTCGTGCTCGCGTCCGCGCTCGTGACGGTGCGGCCCGGCCCGCGAGCGCGGTGGAACGATCTCGTCGCGGGCCTGCTCGTGGGACTCGCGATCCTGGTCAAGCAGCAGGCGGCGCTGCTCGTCCCGTTCGGTCCGCTGCTGATCGGGGCGCTCGTCCGCTCGCGTGGCGGCTCGTGGCGGGAGGCGCTCGGGCGGACGGCGCTGCATGCCGCGGGGGTCGCGCTCCCGTTCGCGCTCACGTGCGCGGTGCTCGCGGCGTGCGGCGTCTTCCCGGCGTTCTGGTTCTGGACCGTGCGCTACGCGGGCGCCTATGCCAGCGAGGTCCCGATCTCGCGCAGCCTGCACGCATTCCACGAGAGCCTGGGCAAGGTCACGGCCCTCACGTGGCCGCTGTGGCTGCTCGCCGGCGCGGGCGCCTGCGCCGGCGTCGCCTCCCGCGCCCTGCGCGCCCGCACGCTGCTCGTCCTGGCGTACGCGTTCTTCGCGCTCCTCGCCATCAGCCCCGGCTTCTACTTCCGCGAGCACTACTACGTGATCCTGGTGCCGGCGGTGGCATTGCTGGCGGCGCTCGCGCTCGAGTCCCTGCGTCGCGGACTCGCCACGCGCCGGGGCGAAGCCCTCGCCGGAGGCGTCGCGGGGTCGATCTTCGCGTGCGCATGGCTCGGCGTGCTCGCGGCCGAGGCGCCGGTCCTGCTCCAGACGCCGGCCGAGGGCTTCGTGCGTGCCGTGTACGGGGACAACCCGTTCCCCGAGGCCCGCGTCGTCGCCGACACGATCGCGGCGCACACGCGTCCGGACGACCGCATCGCCGTCCTCGGGTCCGAGCCCGAGATCTACTTCTACTCGCGCCGCGCCTCGGCGACCGGGCACATCTACATGTACGGCCTCGTCGAGCCGCAGCCGTTCGGTCACGTCATGACCGTCCAGGCGATCCGCGAGATCGAGGCGTCGCGCCCGCCGTGGATCGTCGTCGTCAACGTGTACGGCTCCTGGCTCTTCAAGCCCGGAAGCGACAGCACCATCGTCGCCTGGACCCACCGCTATCTCGCGGGGGGCTACCGGCTCGAGGGCATCGCGGACATCGCGGCGGACGGCCCGACCGTCTACACGTGGGGACCGCCCGCGAGCCGCTTCGTGCCGCGCTCGCAAGCCTTCCTGCTCGTGTGCCAGCGCAAGGACCTGCCGCCGCTTCCGTGAGTGCGGCCGTCCGCGCCGCCCCGTGCCGTCAGCCGGATTCGCGCGCCGCCGCAGCCCACGCGCGGACGATGTCGCCGGCCGGCTCGATCGAACGGATGCCCGCCACGCTGCGGCCGGCCTGCCAGTACTCGCGCGCCCCGGCCGGGTCGAGGGCGTCGCGGCGGAGCTGCCACGCCGAGCGCAGCGCGAACACGGAGCGCATGAAGTGCTTCGTGCGGCGCCCGCGCAGCATCCAGCGCTCGAACGCGTTCGCGCGCGTGCCCGAGCGTTCCACGTACGGCGTGCGCAGCACGGCCACGGGCACGCCGGTGATGCGCTCGCTCAGGACGACGTCGTCCTCGTCCGCCTCGACGATGGCGCGCTTGTACGCCTCGCTCGCCCGGCACTCGGGCGTGGCGATGAAGCGCGTGCCGCACTGCACGCCGGCGTAGCCCATGCGCAGCGCCGCCGCGAAGCCCGCGGCGTCGCCGACGCCCCCCGCGCACACGACCGGCAGGCCGAACGGCGCGAGCTCGGCGAGCAGCGCTCCGGCGTCGCGCGGGCCCGCGTGGCCGCCGGCGCGCCGGTTGACCGCGATCAGGCCGTCGACGCCGCCGTCGACCGCCTTCGCCGCCCACTTCGCCTCGGTGACGTCGTGGTACACGACACCGCCCACGGCGTGCGCCTTCTCGACCACCCAGCGCGGGTTGCCGAGCGAGGTGACGAAGAAGCGCACGCCCTCCTCGAGCGAGACGTCCACCCAGCGCCGCATGCGCTCCATGTACGCCTTCGACGACTTCTCGATGAGCGCGTTCATGCCGACGGGCCGGTCGGTGAGCTCGCGGATGCGGCGCAGCCCGGCGCGGTAGTCCCAGCGGTGCACGAACGTCATCGAGATGGGCTGGACGATGCCGATGCCGCCCGCGGCCGAGACGGCCGCGACCAGCTCGGGGTTGCTGCACGGGTACATCGCGCCGCAGACGAGCGGCACCTCGATGCGGGCGTGCCGCGCGAGCGCGGTGTCGAGCAGGTTCATCGCCGCCCCGGCGCGCGCGCCAGGATCGCCAGCGTGCGGTGCGCCGCGCAGTCGGCGATGACCTGCGCCAGCCGCCGGCGGCGCGTCTCGTCGCGCTTCGCGCTCGTGACCCAGGCGGTCACGGTGCGCCGGTAGCCGGGCGGCCGCGAGCGGAAGTACGCCCACGCGTCCGCGTGCGCGCGGAACTCGCACGCCAGCGCCGGCGGGAACGCGCGCGGCCTGCGCTCGAACGAGTAGACGCCCGAGCGCTCCACCCGTCGCGCCGCGTACGCGCGCCGGCCGGCCGCGCGCGCGAGCCCCGCCGCGTCGAGCGCCGCGAACCGGCGGGTGTTGACCCGGCTCCAGATGCTGGCCGGGCGCCGCGGCGTGAAGCGGATGGCGTAACGGCCGGCGTCGACGCCCTTGCGCAGCCCGTCGATCCAGCCGAAGCACAGCGCCTGGTCCACCGACTGCGGCCACGTGATGCT
>JBAIWU010000038.1:0-2277 GCA_037917155.1 Candidatus Eiseniibacteriota bacterium | reverse complement strand
GGTGAGGTCGCCCGAGCGCTCGTTGCTCACGCACACCCACCAGCCGGGCGGGGCGGAGGACGCCGTTGCGGACGGGACGGCCAGCAGGACGACGGCGGCCGGCAGCAGCACGCGGCGCGGCAGCATGGGGCACCTCCGGGCGGCCGATGGACACGAACGCGGCCGTGAGCGGGAGCGTCAATCCGCCGGCCAGCCGGGCGCCACCAGGGCGCGCAGCTCCGGCGCCACGTGGTCGCGCGCCTCCCCCACCGCGCCGGCTTCCTCGAGCAGCCGCTCGATGGCCTGCTCGAGCGCGCGCAGCAGCTCGTCGCGCTCCGGCTCGGCGACCAGCGCGGGCGCGAAGCGCGCGAGCACCTCCGCCGGCAGCTCGTCGAAGCCGCGCGCGGTGCGCGGCTCGATGCCGCGGCGCAGGCACGCCAGCGTGAGCGCCTGGTCGCGCAGGCCGCTGATCCAGTACTCCGCCTGCCAGAACCGGCGGCGCTCGATGCAGAAGCGCGCCCGCAGCGCGTGGTGCGCGCCCACGCCAAACGCGTGCGCGGGCGATGGCGGCGGCGGGAACGCCCGCTGCAGCGCGTGCCCGAACAGCAGCTCCCACTGCGGGCTCAGCGCGCCGAACTCGGCCGCGGGCGTGAACGAGACGTCGACCTGGAGCTGGCCGGGAAACAGGAACACGCGGTACAGCGACGAGAGGAACGGCAGGTCGAACAGGTGGACCGCGCCGAATTCCTTCCCGAGCACGCGCGTCCAGTCGCCGAGCACCTCGAGCGCGGTGACACCCGGCGCGAGCGCGAACGTGAGGTCGATGTCCGACCAGCGGTCGCCGCCACCGTTGGCGCGCGAGCCGACCACTGCGCCGGCCACCACGCGCGCGTCCTCGCGTGCCATCTCGACGATGCGCTCGTGCGCGCGGTCGCGCTGCCCGGCGGAGAACACCCGCGGCGAGGAGCGCGGCATGCTGGACGGCCCGTCATCGGTCATGGTGTGGCCTCGCGGGGGAATGCGGCCGCCGCCAGCGTACGCGCGCGGGCTCGCGCACGACAACGCCGGAATGCGCGCGACGCTGCAGCCGACTTTGCAGGTTGCCGATGACTCCCACGGTTGCTGTCGTCGCGAGACCGGCCGGTACGGTGGTCGGTGCCGCACGCCCGAGAGCCGGGCGTTCCGCGCCGCCGCAGGCCTCCCTGGAGGAGTTTCGTGAACCTCACGCACGCGCGGGCCGCCCGCTGGACGACGCTGGGCGCGCTCGCTGCTTCCCTGCTCGTGATCGATCCCGTGGCGACCTCGGCGAAGAGCGAGTGGACGCCGGGCAAGTACCTCAAAGAGGCCCTCGTGCGCGTCATGGGGAGCACCCGGAAGTTGACCCAGAAGACGCGGTATGGCCTCGACGACCAGAGCACCTGCTTCATCGGCGCCTACATGGAGGTCGGCGCGAACGTCGTGAGCCGCATCCCGCTCAAGGCGGGCACCCAGTACGCGTTCCTGGGCGGCGGCGACAACGACACGAAGGACCTCGATCTCTACGTCGAGGACGACGACGGCAACGTGCTCGTCAAGGACGACGCGGCCGACGCGAATCCGGTGGTCGTGTTCGAGCCCAAGGAGGATGGCAAGTACCGCATCAAGATGAAGCTCGTGAGCAGCACCGCGAGCGGCAGCTTCGCGTGCTATGCCACCCTGCGCGACGGCGGCTTCGACGTGCCCGTGAGCAACCTCGCGACCGCCACGTCGCGGCTGCTCGCGCTGTGCGGCAAGATCAACGACCGGCTCGGTCCCGTGTACTTCCACGACGGCCACGGCGAGCTGTGCCTGATCGGTTCGATCATGAGCCAGGGCCAGACGCTCACCCAGAGCGGATTCGTCCTGCAGGACCGGCCGTACGCGTTCGTGGGCACGGCGGACAACCGCGCCGAGGACATCGACCTCAAGGTCGTCGACGGCGACAACGACGTCGTAGCCTCGGACGAGGAGAAGGATTCGACGCCCATCGCGGTGCTGCCGAAGGGCGGCCGCACGGTGTCGCTCAAGCTGTCCGATGCGAGGTCGAAGGGCGCCTCCCTGTGCCTGGCGACAGCGCTCAAGCTGAAGAAGTCGTGAGCGCCCGCCCGGACCGCCCGAAGGCCCCGCCGCGGGGCGGGGCCTTCGCGTCGGGGGACCCGCGCTCAGGTGCGCGCGGGCAGGCCGTACTCGGGCGCGGGGCGTCCCTGCAGCCCGTGGTCGAACCAGCGGCGGATGTGCTGCTGGTTCTGCACCCGCCGCGACGGCGCGCCGCTGCGCGAG
>JBAIWU010000037.1:0-1991 GCA_037917155.1 Candidatus Eiseniibacteriota bacterium | reverse complement strand
GATGCTACTCCAGCTGCAGCTGTTCGGGATACGGGTTTTCCGGCCCGAGCAGCTCGTGCGCGCCGACGCCGAGCAGGCGCACCGGCCGGCGCGCGGCCTCGGTGCGCTCGAGCAGCGCCAGCGCGCGCGCCGCGAGCTCGGCGGCGGCGCGCGTCGGCGCGGCCGCGGTGTGGCTGCGCGTGACGGTGGTGAAGTCCGCGTAGCGCAGCTTCAGGGTCCCCGTGCGCGCGAGCAGCTTCTTCTTCTCCAGCGAGGCGGCAACGCGCCGCGCGAGGCGCTCGACTTCGGCCTGCATCTCGGCGAACCGCTCCAGGTCCTCCGGGTACGTCGTCTCGGTGGAAAGCGATTTCCAGGGCCGGTCGGGCCTCACTTCGCGCGGATCGTCGCCGTACGCGAGGCGCTTCAGCCAGCCGGCGAGGCTGCCGACGGTCTTCGCCAGCTGGCGCTCGTCGACCGCGCGCACGTCGATGAGCTTCACGATGCCGACCGCGCGCAGCTTGCGCGCCGTGACCGGGCCGACGCCCCAGAGCGCCTCGACCGGGAGCTCGCGCAGGAACTTCTCGACGCGCTCGGGCGCGATCACCGTGAGCCCGTCGGGCTTGCGCCAGCCCGAGGCGATCTTGGCGAGGAACTTGTTGGGCGCGACGCCCGCCGACGCGGTCAGCTGCGTCTGCTCGAGGATCATCTCCTTCAATCGGCGCGCGACCACGCTCGCCAGCGGCTCGCCCCAGCGGTTCTCGGTGACGTCGAGGTAGGCCTCGTCGAGCGACAACGGCTCGACGAGGGGCGTGCACTCGCGCAGGATCGCCATCACGCGCTGCGAGGCGGCGCGGTACTTGGCGAAGTCGGGCCGCACGATGACGAGCTCCGGGCACAGGCGCACCGCGCGCGCCATCGGCATCGCCGAGCGCACGCCGAACGCGCGCGCCTCGTAGCTGCAGGCGGCCACCACGCCGCGCCCCTGCGGCGAGCCGCCGACGGCGACCGGTCGGCCGCGCAGCGACGGGTCGTCGCGCTGCTCGACCGACGCGTAGAACGCGTCCATGTCCAGGTGGATGATGCGGCGCGTCGTTCCCGCCATGACGCTGCAGGCGCGGCCGGGCGGCTAGCGGAACGGAAACCCGCCGCGCCGGTACTGGATCATCAGCCAGCCGCCCAGCATCCCGCCCAGGTGCGCGAAGTGCGCCACGCCCTGCCCGGTGCCGGTGACGCCGAGCACGAGCTCGAGCGCGCCGTAGAGCGCCACGAACACGCGCGAGCGCATCGGAATCGGCGGGAACAGCAGCAGGATGCGCCGGTGCGGGAAATACCAGCCGAAGGCGAGCAGCAGGCCGAACACCGCGCCCGAGGCGCCCACCGTCGGCGCCGGCGTGATGCCCATCCAGGCCGTGGCCGCGAGGTGCGTCGCCGCGGCGGCGAACGTGCAGCCGAAGTAGTACAGCGTGAAGAAGCGCGTGCCGAACAGCCGCTCGATCTCGGGGCCGAACATGTACAGCGCGAGCATGTTGAAGAAGATGTGCGTGAAGCCGCCGTGCAGGAAGCCGTAGGTGATCATCTGCCAGGGCTCGAAGGAGGGCGAGCCGAGCACGCCCGGCGGCCAGAGCGCGAAGCGCAGGATCAGCTCGGGCCCGACCTGGTTCTCCAGCAGGTAGACGGCGATGTTGGCGGCGAGCAGGGCCAGGGTGGCGGGGGGCATGGTGGCGCAGGGCGAAGGCCAGTCGGCATTTTGACAAGATTTGGCGCTGCTAAACTCCCCGTCGTTTCGAAAGGGGGGACGGATGCATCGAATGCCGAGGCTGCTCGTGCTGGGCGCGCTGCTGCTCGCGATCGCCGGCCATGCCATGGCTCAGACCTGGCCGGCGAGGCCGGTGCGCGTGATCGTGCCGTTTCCGCCGGGCGGCGGCGCGGAGGCGGCGGCGCGCTTTCTCGCCGGCCACCTCGCGCAGGCGTTCGGCCAGTCGTTCGTCATCGACAACCGTCCGGGCGGCAAT
>JBAIWU010000036.1:0-7663 GCA_037917155.1 Candidatus Eiseniibacteriota bacterium | reverse complement strand
GACGCCGCCCGCGAGCGTGACGCCGCTGCCCGTGCCGCCGCCCGCGGCGACGCCGCAGGCGGACGAGCCCGACGCGCTCGATGCCGCGTCGCTCTCGCAGGTGACCGCGGACTTCCTGCGCAACTCGCCCGTGCTGGGCCTGCAGGGCCGGCCCGTGCAGCGCACGAGCGACGTGACGCAGTTCATGGACCCCGACGCGGTGGCCGTCGCGACGCTCGCCGCGGACCTCGCGCGCCTCGGCGTGCCCGAGGCGCACCGAACGGGCCTGCGCGATGCGCTCCAGCAGCTCGCGCTGCAGATCGAGGCGGGCCGTCCGGAGTGGTACCGCATCCGCGTCGCGGTCGAGGGCTCGATGGCGCACGCCGACCTGGCGCGCCGCCTCGTGCCCGTGCTGCTGCCCTGGTTCGACCGCGCGGCCTGACGCCGCCGCGGTCCCCGGCCGTCCCGCCCCGCGCCCGCGCGCCCCGCGAATCCGCGCGCGCGCGACCGTGTGATAGCTTCGTGCCCCACGCACGGAGACCCACGATGAACCTCGAACGCTACACGGTGAAGTCGCGGGAGGCGATCGAGCGGGCCCAGCGCCTCGCGGGCGACCGCGACCACCAGGAGCTCCAGCCCGAGCACCTGCTCGGCGCGCTCCTGGACGAGCAGGGCGGGACGGTGCAGGCGGTGCTCGCCAAGCTCGGCGTGGCGCACGCGACGCTGGTGGGCGCGCTCGAGGAGGCGCTCGCGCGCCTGCCCCGCGTGCGCGGCGGCTCGATGCACCTCGGCGAGGGGCTGCGCTCCGTCTTCGAGCGCGCCGAGGCGCAGGCCGAGCAGCTCAAGGACGACTTCGTCTCCGTCGAGCACCTGCTGCTGGCGCTCGCCGACGAGACCCACCCCGGCGGCGCGCAGCGCGTGCTGACGCGGGCGGGCGTCACGCGCGAGGCGGTGCTGCGGGCGCTCGCGACCGTGCGCGGCGGCCAGCGCGTCACGGACGAGAGCCCCGAGGACAAGTACCAGTCGCTCACGAAGTACGGCCGCGACCTGACCGCGGCGGCGCGGCAGGGCCGGCTGGACCCCGTGATCGGGCGCGACGACGAGATCCGTCGCGTGGTGCAGGTGCTCGCGCGGCGCACGAAGAACAACCCGGTGCTGATCGGCGAGCCCGGCGTGGGCAAGACCGCGATCGTCGAGGGGCTCGCGCAGCGCATCGTCTCGGGTGACGTGCCCGAGTCGCTCAAGGACCAGCGGCTGATCGCGCTCGACCTGGGCGCGCTCATCGCGGGCGCCAAGTTCCGCGGCGAGTTCGAGGACCGCCTCAAGGCCGTGCTCAAGGAGGTCACGAACGCGGAGAACCGCGTGATCCTGTTCATCGACGAGCTGCACACGCTGGTCGGCGCGGGCGGCGCCGAGGGCGCCGTCGACGCGTCGAACCTCCTGAAGCCCGCGCTGGCGCGCGGCGAGCTGCACTGCGTCGGCGCGACCACGCTCGACGAGTACCGCAAGCACGTCGAGAAGGACGCGGCGCTCGAGCGGCGCTTCCAGCCCGTGTACGTCGGCGAGCCCAGCGTCGAGGACGCCATCGCCATCCTGCGCGGATTGAAGGAGCGCTACGAGGTCCACCACGGCATCCGCATCAAGGACGCGGCACTCGTCGCCGCGGCGATGCTGTCGAACCGCTACCTGCCCGATCGCAAGCTGCCCGACAAGGCCATCGACCTCATCGACGAGGCGGCGTCGCGCCTGCGCATGGAGATCGACTCCATGCCCGTCGAGCTGGACGAGATCGCG
This sequence comes from Candidatus Eiseniibacteriota bacterium, assembly GCA_037917155.1. Lineage (GTDB taxonomy): Bacteria > Eisenbacteria > RBG-16-71-46 > RBG-16-71-46 > RBG-16-71-46 > CAIXRL01. The sequence goes on along the minus strand of JBAIWU010000036.1, from coordinate 5,890 downwards.
CGGCGCGTGCGCCAGCTCGAGATCGAGCGCATCGGCCTCGCGAAGGAGACCGACGCGGCCTCGCGCGAGCGGCTCCAGCGGCTCGACGGCGAGCTCCAGCGGCTCAAGGGCGAGATGGCGGGGCTCGAGGCGCACTGGAAGAAGGAGAAGTCCGCCGTCGACCGCATCCGCGAGCTCAAGGCCGAGCGCGAGCGGCTCAAACGCGACGAGGCGCGCGCCGAGCGCGACGGCGACCTCGAGAAGGTCGCGCGCATCCGCAACAACGACCTGCTGCTGCTCCAGCGCCAGCTCGACCAGGAGACGGCCCGCCTCGCGGTGACGCAGCAGGAGCGCCGCATGCTGAAGGAGGAGGTGGACGAGGAGGACGTCGGCGAGGTCGTCGCGAAGTGGACGGGCATCCCGGCGGCGCGGCTGCTCGAGGGCGAGGTCGAGAAGCTCGTGCGCATGGAGGAGCGCCTGCACGCGCGCGTGATCGGGCAGGACGAGGCGGTGCGCGTCGTGTCGGAGGCCGTGCGCCGCGCGCGCGCGGGGCTGCAGGACCCGCGGCGGCCGATCGGCTCCTTCCTGTTCCTCGGGCCCACGGGCGTGGGCAAGACCGAGCTGGCCCGGGCGCTCGCCGATTTCCTGTTCGACGACGAGCGCGCCATGGTGCGGCTGGACATGAGCGAGTACCAGGAGAAGCACGCGGTCGCGCGCATGATCGGCGCGCCGCCGGGCTACGTCGGCTACGAGGAGGGCGGCGCGCTCACCGAGGCCGTGCGGCGGCGGCCGTACTGCGTGATCCTGCTCGACGAGATCGAGAAGGCGCACCCGGAGGTGCTCAACGTGCTGCTCCAGCTCCTCGACGACGGGCGGCTCACGGACGGGCAGGGGCGCACCGTGGACTTCCGCAATGCGCTCGTCGTCATGACGAGCAACCTCGGCTCGGACGCGATCCTCGAGTTGTCCGCGACCGATCCGGCCCGGATGGAGGCGCTGGTGCAGCGCGCGCTGCGCGAGCACTTCCGGCCGGAGTTCCTCAACCGCCTCGACGAGACGGTCGTCTTCCACGCGCTCTCGCGCGACGACATCCGCCACGTGGTCGAGCTGCAGTTCGCGCAGCTGCGCTCGGCGCTCGGCGAGCGGCGGATCGGCCTCGTGCTCACCCGGGACGCGCGCGATCGGCTCGCCGACGAAGGCTACGATCCGCTCTTCGGCGCGCGGCCGCTCAAGCGCACCATCCAGCGCCGCATCCAGAACCCGCTCGCGATGAAGCTGCTGGCCGGCGAGTTCCGCGACGGCGACACGATCGAGGTGGGCGTGGCGGACGGCGGCTTCACGTTCCGCAAGGGCGCGCCGTGACGGGCGGCGGGGCGCGCGGCCGCTGGGCGCTCGCGCCGCTGGCGGCGCTGCTGCTCGCGCCCGCCGCCGGGGCGAGGACGTACTGGGTCTCGCCCGCGGGCGTGCCCGGCCGCAGCGGCGCCGACTCGCTCGCGAACGCGACGACGCTCGCTTGGTTCAACGCCAACGCTCAGCCTGGCGACGTCTGCCGCTTCCGCAGCGGCACGTACCGGGACCCCATCCAGCCCGCTCGCGACGGCACGCCGGCGCGGCGCATCCGCTACTACGGCTTCCCGCAGGACCCGGGCGCGGTGACCGTGGCCGACATCCGCTTCGGCTGGCGCGCCGGCAGCTTCTGCACCGCGCGCTGGTTCCACGCCGCCAACGGGATCACGGGCTGCGACGGCGTCTCGGGCGTGTTCGTGAGCGGCGACTCGATCGCCGCGTGCTCGACCGCGCGCGGCGACGCGGGACTGCTCGTGCGCGGCAAGGCGTGCGTGTTCGACAGCCTCGCGATCCGCGGCACGGTCTCGGGCGGCGGCCAGTCGCACTGGATCGACCTGATGATCGGCGGCAACCCGGCCCCGTGGTTCGCGACCGACAACGTGGTTTCGAACGGCCGCTTCACGGTGACCGTGCGCACGGGCGGCCCGCAGGGCGACGTGCACGTCGTCGGCATCGGGCACGGCGTCGGGAACCGGTTCGTCCGGAACACGTTCGACGTGACCGTGAGCCGCTGCGCGGGCTACTTCTTCTGCGTCGAGCTCTACGAGGGGTACGGCACCCTCTTCCATCGGAACACGTGGAACGTGCGGCTCGACGGGCCGATCGGCGGCTCGCGCGGGGTGTGGTGCCATCGCGACTCGTCGAGCTTCAACCGGTGGACGGCGAACGTCGTCAACGTGTCCGGCCGCGGCTCGACGCTTTCGTTCATGTTGTCCAATCCCGGATCGTTCCCGGGAACGACGGGCCGCAACTACTACGGCGGCAACTCGATCCGCGACGACGTGCCGCAGCCCGGCACCGGGGTGCTGTGGTTCTACGACGGTAGCCGGTCCGACACCCTCGAATCCAACGCGGTCCTGACACGCTCCAACGCCCCGTGTGTCATGGTCGAGCGCCGTCGCGAGCTGAACGGCTCGCTGTTCCGGAGGAACACGTCCCGCACGGGCGGACTCGTCGCGTTCGATGGCGCGCGCGCGGTGGCGTCGAACGCCCCGCGCGCCGAGGGCGACACGTACGGCTCGGCGCTGCCGCGGTGGTGGCCGGGCGATGCGGTGCGCGTACCGCCGGGCTTCGCGGTGGTCCCGGCGCCGGCGACGCGCGGCGCCGGTCCGGGCCGATGAAACCGGCCGCGGCTTGTCAGGCTGACCGGAGCGCCGGACAGTGGCGGCGTGCACGCGGATTGATGCAGACTGCCCGCCATCCGGGCGCGGATTGACCGGATGGGTACGGTCGAGGCCGTGACCCGGCCGGGCCGGACCTCCCATCCGGTTGCGGCACATGGGAGGGGGCGGTGAGCGGGAAGGGGGGCGCCACTGGCATGCAAGCTGCAAGCACGGCGCGGACTTCCCTCGTTTCGGAGTGGACCGTTCGATGAGGACTTCACACATGGCGCGCTTCCGCGCACTCGTGCTCTCCTTCCTGATGATCGCCGTGGCCGCGAACGCCCAGGCACGCACCTACTGGGTCTCGCCCACGGGCACGAGCGGCGCCGCCGGCAACGACACGCTCTCCACGCCGACCACGCTCGCGTGGTTCAACGCCAACGCGGCGGCCGGCGACGTCTGCCGCTTCAAGAGCGGCACGTACACCGACCCGATCTACCCGGCGCGCGACGGCAATTCGACGAGCCGCATCCGTTACTACGGCTTCCCGCAGGACCCGAGCGCGGTCGTCGTGGCGGACATCCGCTTCGGCTACCAGCACGGCAACTACTGCACCGCGCGCTGGGTGAGCTGCGCGAACGGCGCGACGGGCCTCTACGAGGCGGGCGCGACCGAGGCCACCGACGATTCGCTCGTCGCCTGCTGGATCACCGGCCAGACCGGGCCCTTCACGATCGGCTCCAAGCGCTCGGTCGTGGACAGCCTCCGGATCACCGGCACGATCACGAGCACGGCGCAGACGCACTTCATCGCCATCAACGGCGAGCGCGACCACGCGAACGGCCCGATCGGCGAGTGGTCCATCGGCAGCCTGAACAACCGGTTCACGAACTCGACCGTCAACGTCAACGTGAACACGACCGCGAGCGCGGGCGACGTCCACATCATCCAGATGTCGGCGTCGGCGTACAACACGGTCGCGAACAACACGTTCAACGTGACCATCACGAACTGTTACGGCTACTTCTTCGGGATCGAGCAGTACGAGGGCTACTACAACCAGTTCACGAACAACGCCTTCAGCATCGCGCTGAACGGCTCGATCGGCGGCTCGCACGGCGTGTGGTGCCACCGCGACTCCTCGAGCTACAACCGCTACGTCGGCAACTCCGTCAACGTGACGGGCAGCGGCGCGGGCCTGTCGTTCATGCTCAGCAACGGCGGCAGCTTCCCGAACACGACCGGGCACAATTACTACGGCAACAACTACATCAACGTGCACTCGCCGCAGGCCGGCACGGGCGTCTTCTGGTGGTACGACGGCACGCGGTCCGACACGCTCGAGTACAACACGATCATCACCGACTCCTCGACGCCGCTGCTCAACGTCCCGTCGGGGCAGTCGATCGACGGCACGGTGCTTCGCCACAACACGTACTACACGGGCGGTGCGACCGCGGTGAACTTTTCGCCCGCGACGGCGCTCAACAACCCGCGCTTCTCCTCGGAGGTCTTCTACTGCCGCGCCGCGAGCGGCTCGGGCTCCGAGGTCATCCGCGTGCCCTCGGGCGTCGGGGTCGACTCGGCCGGCGTCTTCTTCTCGCCCACGTCGTCCAACGGGAACACGGCCATCTGGTACGGCGGCACCGACGGCGCCCCCGGCAGCGGCGGCAGCTTCGGCATCGCGGGCAAGTCCGTCTGGGGCTCGCCGCGGTTCGTGGACTCGACGTACGCCACGTTCGACGGCCGCCTGGGGAGCAACAGCCTCGCGGTCAACTCCAACTTCACGGACGGCTTCTCGGGCGCGTACCCGGCCGCGGGGACCGACGTGACCCCGCCCGCGACCGTGTCGAACCTGGCGGCCAGCCAGCCGACGCAGACCAGCCTGCTGCTCGGCTGGACCGCCCCGGGCGACAACGGGACGACCGGCACCGCGGCGCTCTACGACATGCGCTGGTCCGGCGCGCCGATCACGACGTCGAACTTCGGCGCGGCGACGCCGGTCTCGCCGCAGCCCGTGCCGGCCGCGGGCGGCACCGCGCAGACCTACCTCATGACCGGCCTGACGCAGGGCACGACGTACTACTTCGCCCTGCGCGCGCGCGACGCGGCGGGGAACTGGTCGGGCGTCAGCAACGTCGCGATGGGCACGACGACGCCGGACACGATCCCGCCGGCCGCGGTCCAGGACCTCTCGACGAACCCGTAGCGGGCGCTCGGCTCCACCGCCCAGCTCTACCGCGGGCTGGCGCCGGGCCGCTGAGGGGCGCTCGCGGCGCTCAGTCGCCGCGGGGGGCGTCGTTGCGCGGGCGGCCGATGCGCGACTGGATGAGGGTCTCGAGCTCGAGCAGGCGCAGGTTGACGCTGTTGAGCAGCAGCCCCAGGGCGACGCTCAGGAACGCGAGCACGATCAGCGCCGCCGCCAGCACCGCCAGCGGCACGGCGTGCACCCAGCGCTCGGTCGCGTACTCGTACACCGGGCGCGCGCCCGCCAGCAGCCCCAGCGCCAGCAGCCCCAGCCCGGCGCCGCCGAAGAACGTGAGCGGCTTGTACGACTTGATCATCAGGAACAGCTTCAGCAGCACCCGCGAGCCGTCCGCGAACGTGCGCAGCTTCGAGAAGCTGCCCTCCGGCCGCACGCCGTAGGGCGCCTCGGTCTCGCGCACGACCAGCCCCCGGTACAGCGCCTGCAACGTCAGCTCGGTCTCGACGTCGAACCCGTGCGCCGTGATCGGGATCTTCGCCATCGCCTCGCGCGTGAACGCGCGGTAGCCCGAGAAGATGTCGCTGATCGCCCCCGCCGGGAACATCCAGTTCACGATCCGGCACACCCAGCGGTTGCCCGTGAGGTGCAGCTTGCGGAACGAGCCGTGCCCGTACGTCACCAGCCGGCTCGCCACCGTCATGTCCGCGTCCCCGGCCAGCACCGGCGCCAGCAGCGCGTGCACCGCGGTGGCGTCGTAGGTGTCGTCGCCGTCCACCATCACCAGCACGTCCGCGTCCACCTCGCGGAACATCGTCGCCACCACCCAGCCCTTGCCCTGGCGCCGCTCCCGCCGCACCTCGGCGCCCGCGGCGCGCGCCACCGCCGCCGTGCCGTCGGTGCTGTTGTTGTCGTAGACGATGATCGACGCCTGCGGCAACTCGCGGCGGAAGTCCCCGATCACCTTCGCGATCGTCGTCTCCTCCTGGTAGCACGGGATCACCACGGCGATGCTCGGTTGCGCGGTCATGGGCTCTCG
>JBAIWU010000035.1:0-2051 GCA_037917155.1 Candidatus Eiseniibacteriota bacterium | reverse complement strand
CGGCGCGAGCGTGCCGTCGAAGTCCATCGCGAGGTCGAGCGCGCGCGCGCGGCGCAGCCGGCGCTCGATCGCGTCGAGATGCTGGCCCAGCAGGGGCAGCCGCATGGGGCGATACTCCGCACGTGGGAACGGACGGCCGGCGGCGACGGCGGCAGGATGTCGGCGGGGCCGAAGCAACGTCAAGCCGACGCGCGTGCGCAAGCCTTATCAGCGTCCTGACTTTCGCCCCGCGCGAGCCGCATTGCAGTGTGGCCGGGCCCGACCGCGGAGGTGTAAAGATCCCCCCGCACGGCCTCCCCACCGCATTCCCGATCGGCCGAAGTGGAGCCCCCATGGAACTCCCGGATCGTGTTCGTGACGCGTTGGGCCGCGCGGCGGTACGGACGCAGCTGCGCGCATCGGGACCCCGGCGCACCACCCAGGCGGACCTGGTCGACTGGACCCGGGCGCACCTGAGCGACCGCAAGCTCGTGGTCGTCTCCAACCGCCAGCCCTACTCGCACGTGCACGGCGAGGACGGCAGCCTGCGGGTCACCCGCAACGCCGGTGGCCTGACCGTGGCGCTGGACGCGGTGGCGCGCGCGCTGGGCGGGGTGTGGGTCGCGCACGGCAGCGGCGACGCCGACCGCGAGGTGACCGACGAGCACGACCGGGTGCCCTGCCCGCCGGCGCGCCCGGCCTACCTACTGCGGCGCATCTGGCTCGGGCCGGTCGACCACGCCCGCTACTACTCCGGGCTCTCGAACAGCGCGCTCTGGCCGCTGTGCCACATCGCCTACGTGCGGCCGCGTTTCCGCGCCGACGAGTGGGAGCAGTACGTCGAGGTCAACCGCCGCTTCGCCAACGCGGTGCTCGAGGAGGTCGGCGACGAGCCGGCGGTCGTGTTCCTGCAGGACTACCACCTCGCGCTGGTGGCGAAGTTCCTGCGCGAGTCCGGCCGCGACCTGCGCATCGCGCAGTTCTGGCACATCCCGTGGCCCAACCCGGAGGTGTTCCGCATCCTCCCGTGGCGGCACGAGGTGCTGGAGGGCCTGCTCGGCAACGACCTCGTGGGCTTCCACACGCGCACGCACGCGACCAACTTCCTCGACACGGTCGCGGCCGAGATGGAGGCGCGCGTCGATCACGGCCAGCTCTCGGTCGAGCGCGGCGGCCGGCGCACGTTCGTCGGCGACTTCCCGATCGGCGTGGACGCCGAGGAGATCGGCGCCCTCGCCGAGATGCCGGTGAGCGCCGCGGGCGAGCGCCGGCTGCGCCACGAGCTGGGCCTGGACAGCCTGCGCATCGGCCTCGGCGTCGACCGCATGGACTACACGAAGGGCATTCCCGAGCGGCTCGAGGCGCTCGAGGGCCTCTTCGAGCGCCACCCCGAGTGGGTGGGCCGCTTCGCGTTCGTGCAGATTGGCGTGCCCACGCGCATCGAGCTGGCCGAGTACCGCGCGGTGCGCGACCACACGCGCGAGCTGGCGCGCCGCATCAACCGCCGCTTCCCGCGCGCCGGCGGCCCCACCGTGCACGTCATCGAGCGCAACCTCGACTTCTTCGAGCTGGTGCCCTACTACCGCGCCGCGGACGTGTGCGCGGTGACCTCGCTGCACGACGGCATGAACCTGGTCGCCAAGGAGTACGTGGCCGCGTGCACGGACCTCGAGGGCGCGCTGCTGCTGTCGCCGTTCACGGGCGCGGCGCGCGAGCTGGACCGCGCGTTCATCGCCTCGCCCTTCGACCGCGAGGGCATGGCGGACGCCTACCACGCCGCGCTCTCCGAGGACCCCGCCACCCGCCGCGAGCGCATGGCGGCGCTGCGGGAGACCGTGCTGCGCCGGACCGTTTTCGACTGGGCCATCGACGTACTCGACGCGCTCGTGGGGGCGGGGCTGCGCGCACCCGCGGCCCAGCCCCGCGGCGCGATTGGCCGCTGACCCCGCGGGCGCGCGAGCGCACCGCTCGAGAGAGGAGACACGCCCATGTGGATGGTGATCCTGCAGAGCGCGACGCTGGACGAACTCGGGAACCGGGCCGCCGCGCTGTTCTCCGAGGCCGGCCACGCG